>JAGBFD010000140.1 GCA_017936645.1 Clostridia bacterium | reverse complement strand
GTGACCCCACCAAAGCTGACGTGAAATACACCAGTCACGTGTACCTCTCATCCAGTTCATATAGTTCTTTGTAAATCTTTCGGGAACAAAAACAGTTTCGCCCTTTTCAACAGCTTCAATGGCCGGCTTAGCAAGAGGCTCCATGCGAACGAACCACTGCTTTGAAACCATAGGCTCGATTGTTGAATGGCAACGGTAGCAAGAACCAACCTCGTGCTTAAGCGGTTCAATGTACTTGATATATCCGCCTGCTTCAAGGTCTTCAAGGATAGCCTTACGTGCCTCCATTGTAGTCATTCCTGCATACTTACCGCAGTCAAGAACTTCAGGTTCATCTGCAGCAGCCTTGCCGCTTGCAACAAGCTCGTCATATGCTGCCTTTTCAGCTGCACCTGTCATATGACCGTCATAAGTAAATGTTCTCACCATCGGAAGGTTATGACGTTTACCTACCTCAAAGTCGTTGGGGTCGTGAGCAGGTGTGATTTTAACGACACCTGTTCCCTTGGTCATATCTGCGTGTTCATCACATACGATGGGAATTTCCTTATCAAGAAGAGGAAGGATAACGTGACAACCGTGAAGGTGTGCGTATCTTTCGTCTTCAGCATTGATAGCAACAGCTGTATCACCGAGCATTGTTTCGGGTCTTGTTGTTGCAAGCTCAAGCTGCTCACCTGTCTCCTTAACTGTGTAAAGAAGGTGCCAGAAATTACCGTCCTGCTCGCTGTACTCAACCTCAGCATCAGAAATAGAGGTCTGACAGTGCGGACACCAGTTGACCATTCTGTTTCCTCTGTAGATAAGGTCTTTTTCGTAAAGACGAACAAATACTTCACGAACTGCTCTGCTACAGCCTTCATCAAGTGTAAAACGTTCCCTGTCCCAGTCACATGAAGAACCTAATTTCTTAAGCTGTTCAATGATTCTTCCGCCGTACTTTTCTTTCCAGTCCCATGCACGTACAAGGAAACCGTCTCTGCCGAGATCATCCTTTGTAAGACCTTCCTTAGCCATAGCCTCAACAATTTTTGCTTCAGTAGCAATTGAAGCATGGTCAGTACCCGGAAGCCAAAGTGTGTCATAGCCCTGCATACGTCTGTAACGGATAAGAATATCCTGAAGAGTATTGTCAAGAGCGTGTCCCATATGAAGCTGACCGGTGATGTTCGGAGGTGGTATAACTATTGTATACGACTCTTTCTCCGGATCACATTCTGCGTGAAAATAATTGCCGTCGAGCCAGAATTTATAGGTTCTGTCTTCGACATCTTTCGGATCGTACTGTTTTGCGAGATCCTTTGCCATATATATCTCCTCCTTGTGTAAATACTAAAAAAATAAACCCGTCCCAAAGCAAATAACTTTGAGACGAGCTGAAATAACCCGCGGTACCACTCAAATTGCATTCAAAATGCCGCTTTAGACATAAAGTCCTGTGCTTTTACGAAGCATAACGGGAGAGTTCTAATAACCCGGAAGCGTTCTTCTCTCCGACTCTGAAGCTACAAAAACAGTATAACACCTACCGTTTCTCAGCAAACAACGGCTCTCTTAAAGGGTTAAGACTGCTTCCCTCTTCGTCAACGTCTTTACCGCGTCATTTTAACACTATACACAAATTTTGTCAACTGTTTTTATTTAATTCGCGACGTTTGAGTGTTTCCTGCTCAAATCTTTCAAGGGCGACCTTAACATTTCCAAGCATAGTAAGCTCAAACAAATGAATAAGCTCATCACTTGACATCCTTGTCGTATTACGGTTACGCATCCAATTTTCAACGACATCGCAGACTGCATAAGTATAGAAATCCGCAATAAAGTTCTTATAAGATGAGTCAACGATCATATCTTTTGAAATAAACTCTATAACCAACCTTGAACACATACCAATCTTCTCGTGTACAAAATTGTAGAAAAACTTTTCTGCTTTGGAATTGACAACACATTTAATTTCATCCTGATGCTCTTCGAGATAGTCGAACATCTTTTTTATCATTGTCATCCAATCGCAGTCTTCTCTGTATTCATTAAAAATCTGCATTCCGTCATAGGTATAAATCCATTCGACGAGTGCATAGATATCCTGAAAATGGTAATAAAAAGTCTGTCGGTTAACACCACAATCCTCCACGATCTCACGGATTTTGATCTTGTCCAACGACTTCTTTTTCATAAGTTTTCTTAAAGAATTTGCAATCAGAAGCTTTGTTTTCTCTCCTGAATTCTGCGGAGCCATAAAATTCCCCCTTTGCAACAATTCTATCATATTCTGTTGTCAATTTCAAGACATTCATTATACAAAACATAGTATAGTGTTTATACAATTTCATTAAAAAGTAAAAAAGAGTCTGATAACAGACTCTTTTTTTAACAAAAATTATCTCAAAGGAGACCCTTCTGAGTTGCATATTCATAGAATGACTCTATGCTTCTTCTTCTTGCTGCACCGATCGTTGCTCCTGCTCTTGTAACGGTAGTCATAGGAACACCCTGAAGCTGTACGAGGTACTTTGCACTTGCGTTAAAGCCGCTGTCAATACAATTATCCAGAAGAATAATCTCATTGTATGTTTCACGTGCTTTCTGAACATCTTTTTCTACAAAATACTCATCATACATTTTACGGAAGAGATTAGCTCCGCAGGAAGTAGGTGTAGCGCAAACACCTCTTGCACCTGCCTCATAAGCATCAAAAAGGAACGGAATGTTAGCCTGAAGCACGGCTGAATCACCCTGAACCGCAATTTTATCTTTAATCTTTTCAAGCGAGCATGTCGTGTCCTTGATTCCCTTAAACTTGCCTGTAGCTACAAGCTCACCGTAAGCCTTACCTGACATACAGTGAGGCTGGAAACCCGGGAATTCATAAAGAAGAATCGGAAGAGTTGTATACTCAGCAAGCTCAGACAGATAGTCCACAAGCTGATCATCCTTATCGCCAACACCCTTTGTTACGAAAACAAGTCCGTCAACACCCGTCTGCTCCATTCGCTTTACTTCTTCAACCTGATGCTGCCATGTCGGTTCAAGGTTTGCAGTTGCAACGATTTCTGTACCGTTAGCGTGCTTTACTGCGATTTCAGCACATTTAATTCTTTCCTCAAGTGAAAGGCAAGTCATTTCTGCGCTGCCGCATACTGAGAAAAGGTGGTGAGGTCCTTTTGAAGCCTGCCACTCAACATACTGAGCATAAACATCATAGTCAATTGACTTATCCTCTTTAAAAGGAGTAAGCAACAAAGCATAAATACCTCTGTATTCTTCCATATTTCCTGTAAACATATTGATTGCACCTCTCAAGAAAATTCGGTTTGTTTTTGTTTATATTACTACTATGAAAATCGAATTTCAATAGAAAAACTAAAAATAAAATGTGATTTTTTTACTTTTTTAAGTTCTCAATAATTCTTTTTGCCATATCAGGAAAATTAGTTATAACCGCATCTGCACCCAACTCATAAAGACGCTTTACATCCTGCTCATTATTTACCGTCCATGTGTTGATCCTTACAGCGTGAGATCTGATCTCAGCGACGCTTTCTTCATTCAGTGAATTGAATTTAGGGTGCACACATTCGACATTACGTGACTTTGTATATTCACCAAAGTTATAAATCCAACTCGATTCAAGAAAACCGCAGCAGATGTCGGGATTCAATTTTTTGGTACGCATAACACTGTAGTGATTAAAGCTCGAAATGATAATTCTGTCCGCAAGACCGAATTCATCAATCATCTCAAGGACTGCCTTTTCAATACCGGGGTATTCATTTTCACTTGTCTTGAGCTCAATATTTGTAACAAATCCTTCAATATCTCTGACAAGCTCGAAATACTCACGTAACGTCGGAATTTTATTGAATCCGTACACACCTTTAAAACCCGCAGAAGCATCAAACTTACACAATTGTTCATAAGTGTAGTCCGCTACATAACCTTCTCCGTCAGTTGTTCTGTCAATTTTCTCATCGTGAATTATGACAACTTCACCGTCTTTTGAAAAATGAACATCAAATTCAATACCGTCAGCGCCTGCTTCAATAGCTTTTTTAAATGCGAGCATTGTATTTTCGGGATAATTTCCGCTGAAACCTCTGTGTGCGATATTTAACATAGATACACATCCTTAATTCAGAATTTTTTTATTATAAAGGCTTGTCTGCCCTTTTTGGTTATACCTGCATCCTCCTCAATCAACACCTTGCCAAAACCGTGAATAACAATCTTGGAACCAAATGATACTTTAACATCAGGTTTTGATGCAACTATCCCGTTCATAAGTACATCTCCCCTGCGTATGCGTTCAGCTGCCGTATTCCTCGACATATTAAAGGAGGCAGATACTACCGCATCAAGACGCATTGATGAAACATAACATCTTTTCTCTTCAAACGTCGACTGAGCGTCAGAATTATCAAACAAATCGCTGATTTCTACCGTAACACTGCCATGACCGACAGAATTAAGATTTTCTTTTATATACATAGCTATCCTGCGGATGACCGCCATAGTGCAACCTTTATCCGTAACGAGGATATCTCCGATCATCTCTCTTTTGACTCCAAGTGCCATCACGGCACCCAGATAATCACGGTGAGACAATTCCGAAAAATTATCTTTCTTTATCTCCAAGGACACTATCGGTGAAAGGTCAGGATTATCAATGATATAAGAAATACCCTCAGCATAATCAGGAAAAAATACTACGATTTTTCTTTCGCTTTCCTCAAATCCGCCGTAGAAGTCATATCTTACATCTTTCTTTCGTCGCAGGTACTCAGCGGCATCGCTCTGCCGGTAGATGTCAAGAAAGTTTGTATTAGTCACGAGATAAGTGTCTGCACATAAAGTTATACAATCTTCAAGACGAGCAGGGAGAAGTTCATTGTCCGTCAAAGCATCACCTCCGTACTTAATTTTGATTTTACTATATCATAGTTTATAATAAATGTACAGAAAAATTGAGTAAAATACATTTCGATTCAACAAAATATGTAATTTCTATTGAACGGCAAACCAACATATGGTATTATGTACTAAATATAGAATGGAGGTTTGTTGATATGAACATACCACGTCCCGAACACCCGGAACCGCAATTCCAACGCCAGTCCTGGATGAATCTTAACGGCAAATGGAACTTTCAGATTGATAACTCAAAAAGCGGACTTGCAAAGAAGTTTTACGAAAAAGGTACAAACTTTGATTCAGTTATAAACGTGCCCTTCTGTCCTGAGAGTGTACTTTCGGGAATTGAATATAAGGATTTTATGGCAGCAGTATGGTACGCAAGGGAGTTTACAATTCCCGAACGATACTCAGGTATGAGAACCGTGATCCATTTTGGCGCGGTAGATTACAAAGCTACAGTTTACATAAACGGCAAAGAAGTCGGAACGCACATCGGAGGTTACATTTCATTTAAATTTGACATTACTGATTATATACAGCCCGGTGTCAATACGGTAACAGTATATGCAGAGGACGACGTACGCAACCCCCTTCAGCCCAGAGGTAAGCAGAGCGAAGAGTATTACTCGCACGGCTGTGACTACACAAGAACAACAGGTATCTGGCAGACTGTATGGCTTGAATTCACACCCGAATCATACATCGAAAATGTGAAGATTTTCCCTAATGCCGAAAACTGTTCTGTTGACATTCAGGCAAAAGTGGTCGGAGAAGGTAAATTTGAAGCTCTCGCACTTTTCCATGACAGAATCATGGGTGTCGCAAGCGTTGAAACAAAGGGAGGGCTTATCAATGCCCATCTTGATCTTAAAGAAGCTTTTTACTGGACAGTCGGTGAAGGCAGACTTTACGATCTTGAACTCAGATTCAATGATGACCGTGTAGACAGCTACTTCGGTCTCAGAGATATAAAGCTTGACGGATATAAGTTTCTTATCAACGGTAAGTCTGTTTTCCAACGACTTGTTCTTGATCAGGGATTCTACCCTGACGGAATTTACACAGCACCCACAGAGGAAGCACTTATCAAAGATATACAGCTTTCGCTTGATGTTGGTTTCAACGGAGCGAGATTACATGAGAAAATCTTTGAACCAAGATTCCTTTATCATTGTGATAAAATGGGATATATCGTCTGGGGAGAGTATCCTAACTGGGGACTTGACTCTTCTGATCCGAAGATTGTTTACAGCGTACTTCCCGAATGGCTTGAAGAACTTGAACGCGATTTCAACCATCCTTCAATCATAGGCTGGTGTCCCTTCAATGAAACATGGGATTACGACGGCAGAAAGCAGCACGATCCTGCACTTAAGATGATTTACGATGTAACAAAGGCTTATGATCCCACACGTCCTTGCATCGATGTAAGCGGCAACTTCCATGTTACAGGTGAAATATTTGATGTTCACAACTATGAGCAGGATCCTGAAGTATTCAAAACCTTTTATGTAAATGCCGGTGAAGGTAAGATTTTCGATCAGCATGCTGAAAGGCAGACATACAAAGGTGAACCGCTTTTCGTAAGTGAATACGGTGGAATTCAGTGGTCCGTTGAACAGAACAACCAGAATGCATGGGGATACGGTAACGCACCTCAGAACAAATATGAATTTATCGAGCGTTATCAGGGACTCACCGACTCCCTTCTTGATAATGAATACATTTTCGGTTTCTGTTATACTCAGCTTTACGATATTGAACAGGAACAAAACGGACTTTACACGTATTCAAGAAAGCCAAAGTTCGATCCCACAATATTCTATGGAATCAATTCAAGAAAAGCAAAAATTGAGTTATAAACAACGGAGGAATTATAATGATAAAATTACCGGACTATCATAAAAGTCTCGATGTTCTCCACTATGGATGTGAAGAACCCAGAGCTTATTTCATACCTTATCATGATGATGCAAGTGCAGATCTGCCGCGTTCAGAATCTAAGTATTTCCATTCACTCTGCGGTGAATGGGACTTCAGATTTTACCCGAGCCTCATTGAGGTAGAGGACGGTTTCTATGCAGAAGATTTCGTTGCAGACTCGGATTATAACAAAATCAAGGTGCCCATGAACTGGCAGATGGCACTTGACAAGGACTACGACAAGCCCAATTATACAAACATTAACTACCCCTACCCTCTCGATCCTCCGCACGTGCCTGACGAAAACCCCTGCGGTATCTATATACGTGACTTCGATATAGACGAAAATATGATTGCCCGTGATCTTTTCCTTAATTTTGAAGGTGTAGATTCATGCTTCTATCTTTGGATAAACGGTAAATTCGTAGGTTACAGCCAGGTAAGCCACATGACAAGCGAATTCAACATAACTGAATTCGTTCACACCGGTAAAAACCATATAGCCGTTCTCGTTCTTAAATGGTGTGACGGATCCTATCTTGAAGACCAGGATATGTGGAGAATGAGCGGCATATTCCGCGAAGTCTATATTCTTGAAAGAAGCAGACGCGGAAGAATCGAAGACTTTTTCGTCAAAACTGAACTCAAAAAGAAAAACACACGCTGTATGATGGACGTCGATCTTCGCATTTATGGCGACAGAGATGCTGATTACAGACTTATCTCCCCGCACGGTGAAACAGTTGCATCCGGACAGAGTAAAGACGGCTCAATCAAGATTAAGATTGATAATCCAATCCTCTGGAATGACGAAGCACCGTTGCTTTACAGCCTGTATCTCGATGTTTCCGACGAAACAATCCTCGCAAAAATCGGTATAAAGGATCTCGTAATCAAAAATTCGATTCTTTACCTTAACGGGCAGAAAATCAAAATCCGCGGCGTAAACAGACACGATTCTCATCCGTTATACGGTCACGCTACACCCGTTGAACATATGCTTGAGGATCTTTATATAATGAAGCGTCATAATGTGAACGCTATACGAACATCACACTATCCCAACGACCCGAGACTTCTTGAAATGTGCGATGAGCTCGGTTTCCTTGTAATTAATGAGGCTGACATAGAAACTCACGGAACAGCAGCAAGAATATGCAGAACTCCTAAGGATGAGCCGTACGGTCACGTCGGCTGGATCAGATTCTGGAGTGAACTTTCTGACGGCCCCGATTGGAAAGAGGCGTATGTTGACAGAGCAAAAAGAATGTTTGAACGCGACAAGAACCGTGCTTGTGTAATTTTCTGGTCACTCGGAAACGAGTCAGGTTGCGGCAATAACCACCGTGCTATGAGAGATTACATCAAAGGCAGAAAGCCAGGTGCTATTATTCATTACGAAGGAGCTAACTACTCGTACGCTGACAGAGGTAAAGTGAAAATCAATGACATCTCCGATGTCGAAAGCTATATGTATCCGTCAACAGACGAATGTAAAGAAATCCTTGAAAGCAAAAAGCGAGGTAAAAAACCGTTCTATCTGTGTGAATACTGTCATGCTATGGGTAACGGTCCCGGAGATCTCAGAGATTATTGGGAACTCATTGAATCTGATGACAGATTTGTCGGTGGTTGTATATGGGAATACACGGATCACTCCGTAGCCATACCTGACGGAAACGGCGGATATAAATATACTTACGGCGGTGATTTCAATGATTTCCCGAACGACAGGAACTTCTGCGTAGACGGTCTTGTATACCCCGACAGAACACCGCACACAGGTTTTAAAGAAGCAAAAATTGCTTATCAGCCGTTCTTTGCAGACTATAACGGTAACGGTTCGGTCAGAATCAAAAACCGCCTCTTCTTCACAGGTCTTGATGACATTATGGTCAGATGGGATATAAAGTCTGATGGCAATATAATTACCGAAGGTGAAATTTCTGGTCTTATGCTTATGCCTCGTGAATCAAACGACTTCATACTTTTCAATCCTGCTGATTACAATTTCAACGGTAACACATATCTTACACTCAGGTTTTTCACAAAAACCGACAAACCTTGGGCTCCCGCAGGATTTGAATGCGGTTTGAAGCAGTTTTGTCTCGCATCTGCTCCAGTCGGCGGTATTACAGAAATTGACGGCAATGTTGTAGTAAGTGAAGATGACAGATACATAAGAATCGCAGCAAATACCAACACCTTTGTTTTCGATAAACCGTACGGCAGATTACAGACAATACGACACAACGATACAGATCTTATTACAAAACCGGTTGAACTTTGCCTTAACAGAGCCCCGATCGACAATGATGTGCCTTATGCTGAACAATGGAAAACTATAGGTCTTTATAATCTCAGGCAGAAAACATACAGTGCTGCAATTACTGAGAATACAGGCAACAAAGTTGTCGTTACTGCAGAAATATCGCTCGGTGCCCATACCTATGATCCTGCATTCAGAGGAACAATCACTTATACGTTTCTTGCAAACGGTGCTTTGCTGATCAACGTAAAAGGCAAGGCTGCCGACGGCATAGAAGTACTTCCGAAGATCGGTCTGCAGCTCACCCTGCCTGAAGGTTTTGAAACATTTAATTTCTTTGGCTACGGTCCGCACGAAAGCTATATCGACAAAAACTTATCGACTTATGTCGACAAGTTTGAGACAACAGTAACCGACAACTTTGAACATTATGTCCGTCCTCAGGAAAACTCCTCGCATTACGGTACAAAATGGGCTGAAGTAAGAAATTCAGACGGAGTCGGACTTTACTGTACACCTGAAGATTTTGAATCATTCAGCGTCAATGCACAGCACTTCACGCCGAATATGCTCAGGGAAACTCTGCACGACTATGAGCTTGAACCGTTGAAAGAAACAGTACTCAGTCTGGATTATAAAAATCTCAGCTGCGGTTCTGCTTCATGCGGTCCCAAGAGTCTTGATAAGTACAGGCTCCTCCAAAAAGAGTTCAATTTTACCTTCAGACTTTTCCCGGGAAAAGTTGAATAAGTATTTTAGCAAAAGGGATAGCAGTTCATCAGATCTGCTATCCTTTTTGTTGACTTTTCTGTGTCATAAGAATATAATACATCGTATTAAAGAGGTGTTGAAAATGAAGTACAAAACTTCAAAAACAGTCATTTCTCTGTTTACGGTATTAATGGTACTTTCAGTAAGTTTTATCTGTACATTTGCTGTCGAAAACGGTACGTGCGGTACATCTGCAAACTGGTCTTTTGATCCGTCAATAGGAGAACTGAAAATCAGCGGAAGCGGTCCAATGACTTCCTACAGCAATGCCGATAATGTCCCATGGCGTACTTATACAGACAGAATTACTAAAATCACAATAGATGAAGGTATCTCTAAGATAGGAAACTATGCCTTTAAAAACTGTACACAAGCCAGTGAGATCATTATTTCTGAAAGTGTAACGGAAATCGGCTACAGCGCTTTTGACAATTGTAAGTCTGTCAGACAGATTACAATTCCCTCCTCAGTAGAAAAAATCAACGATGCTCCTTTTTACGGATGCACAGAACTGACCGCAGTTTTCGTTGACGAAAGCAACAAAATTTACTCCTCTGACAGTAACGGTGTACTTTATAATGAAGACAAGACTCATCTTATTCAGTACCCTGCCGGAAATATTACGGAGAATTTCAGCGTACCCTATACAGTTACAACTATCAAGGCAGCAGCTTTCGCAGGAAATCAGCATCTCCGTAATGTCATCATACCCGAATCGGTGAATATGCTTGATTACATGGCTTTTTATGAGTGTACTTCACTTTCGTGCGTTACTATTTCCAAGAGTGTCACTCTCATTGGTGAAATGGCTTTTTCTAAGTGTGATAATCTTTCTGAAGTATATTACACGGGAACACAAACTCAGTGGGATTCTGTTGCCGTAAGAGATAATAACGCTCAGCTTTTGAAATGTTCATTCAACTACGAAAAAAGCGGACCCGATATATTGTCCGCAGATAGTTCTGTTACGTCACCGGTAGCGGACACCAGCGATACTCCTGACCTTGAGAAAACCGTAAAGGATAAGATAACAAACAATATCGGAATCATACCGATAATACTTATTGTGATTGCTGTTTTTGTAATTATACTCTTCATAATTCTTATTCGGGTAATAGTCAAGAAACATCCTGATAAAAGTTAAAATGCATATAATTTTACATTTTAACATAAATTAATTGTCAAACATTTTGAGTGTTTTCAGGTTGACAAAACACTCAAAATATAATACAATAAAGTTGTAAATTAAACCATTGCATGACTGACGGATCAGCGGATTACCGCAAGGGAATGCAAATGGCAAACAGCCGACCGTCTGGGCAAGTCAGTTTTACTGATTTGCCCTTTTTTGTTTTTAAGGAGTGATACACATGATACACGAAAATTGGAACGGATTTAACAGCGGTGCATGGCAAAACGAAATAAATGTGCGCGACTTTATCCAGACAAACTACAAAGAATACTGCGGAGATGACTCTTTCCTTTCCGGAGCTACTGAGCGTACCGACAAGATTATGTCCAAGGTCCGCGAACTCTTCAGACAGGAACGTGCCAAAGGCGGAGTTCTTGACATCGATACAGAAACCGTGTCTTCTCTCACAAGCTATGCTCCCGGTTACATTGACAAAGAAAACGAAATCATCGTAGGTATGCAGACAGACAGTCCGCTGAAACGCGGTGTCAATCCTTTTGGCGGAATCCGTATGGCACGTCAGGCATGTGCAGCTTACGGGTATAAACTCAGTGATAAGGTTGAGCAGGAATTTATGTTCCGTACAACTCACAACGACGGTGTTTTCAGAGCATATACTGACGAAATGCGTTCTGCACGACATTCGCATGTTATCACAGGACTTCCTGATGCATACGGAAGAGGTCGTATCATAGGCGACTACAGACGTGTTGCACTTTACGGTGTCAATCACCTAATAAATGCAAAAAAGGCTGATAAAAAAGCTATGGCAAACGGTAACTTCAATGCCGAAACCACACGTCAGACGGAGGAGCTTTTCCAACAGATAACATTTCTCGGATTTATGAAGGAAATGGCAGCAATGTACGGATATGACATTTCAGAACCGGCAAAAAATGCACGCGAAGCTATTCAATGGACATATTTTGCGTATCTTGCTTCTATCAAAGAGCAGAACGGCGCAGCAATGTCACTCGGCAGAGTAAGCACTTTCTTTGACATTTATATTGAGCGTGATATCGCAAATGGTGTCCTCACAGAAAAAGAAGCTCAGGAATTGATGGATGATTTTGTGATCAAACTCCGTATCGCACGTCATCTCAGAACACAGGAATATAACGAGCTTTTCGGTGGCGACCCTATGTGGATCACAGAAGCTGTCGGTGGAATGGGCGAAGATGGCAGAAGCCTTGTTACAAAAAACAGCTTCCGCCTTCTGAATACGCTTTATACGCTCGGTTCTTCACCGGAGCCGAACATCACGATACTCTGGTCTTCTTCCCTTCCTGAAGGCTTCAATCGTTTCTGTGCTAAAGTTTCTGTCGATACTGACTCAATCCAATATGAAAACGACGATGTAATGCGTCCGATATACGGTGACGATTACGCTATTGCCTGCTGTGTTTCTGCAATGAAAATCGGTAAACAGATGCAGTTTTTCGGTGCACGCTGTAACCTCGCAAAGCTTCTTCTTATAGCACTCAACGGAGGATATGACACCTCAAGTGACATACATATCGGACCGCAGATGAGTGTTATCGAGGGAACAACGCTCGATTTCGATACTGTAATGAAGCGTTTTGACAAATATATAGAATGGCTTATGCATCTCTATGTCAACACAATGAATGTAATTCACTACATGCACGATAAATACGCATATGAAAAAACACAGATGGCTCTGCACGATACTGACGTTGAACGCTTTATGGCTTTCGGTATCGCCGGACTTTCGGTTGTAGCTGACTCACTTTCAGCAATCAAGTATGCTAAAGTCCGTCCGATCCGCAATACCAACGGTTACATCGAAGGTTTTGAAACAACGGGTGATTTTCCAAAATACGGTAATGATGATGACCGTGTGGACTTTATCGCAAGAGATATGACACATAAGGTAATTACTGAGCTGCGTAAGACTCCTACCTACCGTAATGCAATCCACACTCTTTCCGTTCTTACGATCACATCAAACGTTATGTACGGAAAAAACACCGCAGCGACACCTGACGGCAGAGGCGACGGTGAGCCTTTTGCTCCCGGAGCAAACCCGATGCATAACCGTGAAGAAAACGGTGCTCTCGCGTCACTTAACTCTGTAGCTAAAATCAGCTACGATGACTGTCGTGACGGTGTTTCAAACACTTTCTCTATAACTCCTGACACTCTTGGTCATACAGATGAAGAAAGATATTCAAATCTCGTTTCAATTCTCGACGGTTATTTCGCAAAGAAAGCTCATCACATAAACGTCAATGTTATGAACCGTGAAACGCTCATCAAAGCATACGAAAACCCTGAAGATTATCCTAATCTTACGATCCGTGTTTCAGGTTACGCCGTTAACTTCAATAAGCTCTCACGTGAACAGCAGAGAGAAGTTATCAGCCGTACTTTCCACGAGGCAATATAATGCTCAGGGTGCATTCACTTCAATCCCTCGGAACTGTTGACGGACCGGGAGTAAGATTCGTCGTTTTTCTGCAAGGATGCCATCTTAGATGCAAATGCTGTCATAACCCTGACACATGGGATAGAGACACAGGAAAAGAAATAACTCCTGATGAGCTTTTTAAAAAAGCAAAACGATATAAAGAATATTTCGGCACAGACGGCGGAATAACCCTTTCAGGTGGCGAACCGCTGCTTCAGGCAAAAGAAGCCTATAAACTTTTAATGCTTTGTAAGCAGGACAGTATCAACACTTGCATTGATACTTCGGGTGCAGTTATGAATGCTGATGTCAGAAAAGTACTTAGCGTAACTGATCGTGTACTTTTAGATATCAAGTATACAAACGATTATGACTACCGCAGAAATGTCGGCTGCTCAATAAATCCGGTCATCGATTTTCTTGATTATCTTGATTCAAATTCAATTCCCACCACACTCAGACAAGTTATCATACCAGGCCTTAATAACGATAAGGAAAATATCAAGAAGTTAAAAACAATCCGTGATTCACATAAATGTGTTGATTCTGTTGAGCTTCTCCCCTTCCGCAAGATATGTGAAACAAAGTATCAGGAACTGAAAATTATATTTCCTCTGTCGGACACTCCGGAACCAACAGTAGAAGAGATAAACAACCTTTACAAACTATTATAAAAACAAAGACTGCAGACTTTTATGTCTGCAGTCTTTGTTTTTAGCTTATCAACCTTTGATATTATAATCTTCACTAAGAAGGTTCATAGCTTTTCCGAGTTTATCCATGAAGATGAACGGTCCTACGAAAATGAAAGAACCTAACACATTCCAAAGCCAGAAAGTTGATGTACCAAAATCATACGCAATACCTCGGTCTTTAAGGTTACGGTTTATTCTATCGCAAAGACAATGCATCCATACGATGTAACCTATTCCGCATGTAAGCGGTGAAATAACAAAATACATAAGCCAGAAGTTGATGTTTTTCTTACCGTCAAATCTTTCACAGAGTCTGTCAACATCATCTGAAACACCTGCGTTAAATATAAGACCGTAGATGCCGAATGTAACAAATGACAAAAGAAGTGCTACGATACCGTTTCTGTCTGTCTTAAGAGGTCTTGCAGGACCATTCTGCTGTACATACACATTCTGCTGATAAGGTGCTCCCTGTGCATAACCGGGATTCTGCTGATATGCCTGCTGATTGTACGGATCCTGGTACTGATAGTCCTGATACTGGTTATCCTGATTGTATATATCGTTCTGCGGATAAGCAGCATCCTGACCGTACACATCATCAACAGGCTGGAACGGATCGTTCTGTACATCATTTGAGTAAATATCATTGTATACAGGCTGCTGATACGGATTTGACTGATTGTTATCACTATAAACATCAGTATATACATCCTGCTGAATGTCAGCGGGTGCCGACATCTGATTGCCGCAACCTGTGCAGAATTTTGCTGTGGCAGGAAGCTGACGGCCGCACATCGTGCAAAATACCATATCTGCAGGGAAATCTTCAACGGAAATAGTAACCTCTTTTTCTGGTTCAACCTGAACCGGTGGCTGCACCGGAGAGGTAGGAATCACAGGATCATTTGCAGGTTTGTCTGTCTGTGGCTCATTTACGGGTTCAAAATCATCAAAATCACCCAAAGCTGCATTTCTGATATCTTCTTTTGAAACACCGTATTTAGTCTTATCTGTATTCATTTCAATTCTCCTTTTATTTTAAAAACCATTTTTGCCGGAATTTTTATCATTTGAATTTTGCTTGTTATTATTTTCCTCTGAAGCGCTTACATCTAATTTAATCTTACCATCAGAATCAGAGTCTTTACTTTTTGAACCTTCAGTTGTTGAGGCCGAAAATGAAAAAGAGTCAGATTTTTTCTTTGAACCTGAATCATCCTTGTCATCAGTAACAAAATGAATCACAGCACCTGTTCCGATTATTATAGCAAGGATTAATGCCAAAGCAACTGTAATAATTTTCCAAGCCGAACCTTTTTTCTTTTTTATCGGTGCATTCTGTTCGTTCAGAATCACGTCATTACCGACAGGAGCCTGTGGCTGAATAATTATCGGTTGCTGAGTTGCAACAGGAGGAGTAAATACGGACTCCTGCTGTGCAGGATTCTGCGTATCTGGTACAACGGCTTCTTTCAGATCAGGCTTTTCAGCTTCAGATTTTTCAATCCCCTTAGTCTCTTCTGAAATGTTTGATTGTTTTTTACCCAGACACACCACAGCCATCGTGCAGTCATCTGACATAGGATCAGCATCTACAATAAATTCCTTTATTGCTTTTCTGACCTTTTCCTCACCGTCAGACTCATCAGCAGCATCAACAAGCATACTCAGCGAGCTGTTAAATACACCGTTAAAGTCATTGAACATACAGTCAGCGACTCCGTCACTCATGAGAAAAATATGAGATGTTCCGCTAAGAAAAAGCTTTCTTATCTGAATCATTTTATAAGCATCAGCACTATTCACAAAGTAAGTTGAACTTGCATATTCACCGTTCTGCGGCAAAGTGATAGGCTCTAACTCACCGTGAACTGTTCTGCCTATAAGACCGTCACCTATCTGAACGCACACAGCTTTATTACCCTTTACAGAAACTGCAAGCAATGTACTTGCCATAGTATCTATAGAATCAAGTCCAAGCTCATTTGCACGTTCTTTCAGAGCTTTATGACAGATAGTCTGAATAACCGTTCTGAGCTCAAGCTCATTGGTACTGTCGAAGAAATCGTCAAATTTTGCCTCAAAGAAACCGCACACAGCCTTGGTTACAGCGTCTGCACCATCTTTGGCGTGTTCGTAAATCTTACTGCCGGCACCATCTGCCACAGCAACTGTAGTGACATTCGATCCGATGACATAATTTACACTGTCTTCGCACTGTTCATTGCGTTCAAAGTGTTTACGCCCTTGAAAATTACACGTAATTATTTTCATAAAATCGCTCCGATTATAAGCACCATTTTTCGAGATCTATCTCCATGCCTTCAGGTAAAACATCGATACTTTCTTCCTGTATGGGATCAAGCTGAATACCGGTGCCATTGATAACGCTTGAAGAACTCGATCCGAGGAACTGGAACAGTTCATTGAGATTAGCTTCATCGACTCTGATAGGAGCTGCTCTCTTGATAGAAGTTCTTGCAAGAGTATTAAGGTCAACTTCATCGCCTACTGCGATATTGAAAACTACAAGCTTATTGTCATTTTCAAGTATGTTCAGTCTTCTGATAGCTTCTTCCATCTCATATACAGCGTTTTCACCCTCAGGTTTTCCGTCTGTAATAAGCACAAGCCAAGGCTGGTAGTATTTAATACCTCTCTCTTTATAGCCTGCTTTTCTGAGTTCAAGCAAGTCAAGAGCTGTTGAGATACCGCCACCCATGGGTGTAAGTGAATGAGCACGTGACTCGATAACAGGGATATCCTGCTTACTCAAAGAAGAAAAAGGCATATCTATATCTACATAACCGCCAAAAGTAACAACTGCGACATCCGCAGCAGATGCGTTTGAATTATTTTTCATAATGCTGACAAAATTCTGGATAGCTTCATTCAGGCATTCCATTCTTTCGCCTTCCATTGAACCGCTTGCATCAAGACAGAAACAAATGGGCAATCTCTTCTTTGTGCCTCTGCCAAAATCTCCGGGCCCTAAATTTTCAATAGACATAAATTTATCCTCCTAAATTAATATAATTTACAAAATCCATAATCGGCCTGATATAAGCCGGTATATTTCCACGGTCATGCAAGAAGGCAAAGACCATTATAATCGTTACAAGCAAGTACAAACACACAAGAATAATCAGCCATAGCGTAACCGTACTTTTATTCTTTTTATTTGCAACATCCTGTGCCGAGCTTTGTGAATCCGCAGTCTTCAGCGGAGGTGCTGATGAAGGCACACTCACCTGACCGATATCGTCAATAACAGGAGGCTTGTACGGATCAGTAATACTCCTGACATCCAAATTACGACGTTTTGCATCATCACTTACAAGCGTAACGTCAACAGATTCAAAACCAAGTTTAAGTTCGATATCATCAGCAGATTTCCTTGATTTCAGACTCTTTGAGTAAGCATCAAGCTGCATAAGTAGCTCTACGATATCGGGTCTGTTATCATTTTTGAAGCATTCATAGAAAAGATCGCAAATGTTTTGCGGTGTTATTCTCCAGATGATATCGTATCCTCCAACGGGAGCTTTTTCACATTTTTCCATCTTATTGGCAGGATACGGGAAAGCATGTGTATAGATTTCTTCCGCAATCGTATCTGCACCGTTTTTCTGAGCATAAGGATGTGCTCCTAAGAACAGAACAGTAAAAATAAGGACAAATATCGAGAAACGCTCATTTTTATAAGTTCTGAGGAATGAATCGAAAGTTTTACCCTGATTCTCTGCGGGAGTGTAATCTTCATCACCGAAAGGACAAGGATAATCTTCAATCTGGCAACTGTCCATATCTATGAGGTAGACAGAACCGTCATCACCTATTACAATATTTTGAGGTCTGATATCGCCAATCTTAATTCCGAGCAAGTGGAGATATATAAACTTTTCAAGAAGCTTGACAGCAAGATCAACGAGATCTGCTCTGTTCCAGTCCGGGAAGCACTCATGAATTGTCTCTTCACCGTCAAAAATTTTGCTCATGTCTCTGCCGTAGGCTCGCTGCATTACATAGCCTACAGGTTTTCCGTCCTGAGTATAAATAATATTCTCAGGCCAACAGATTCCGTCATATCTGACTTGTCTGTTTTCAAAAAACTTTAGCTTCTTACACCTGAGAACGCTCAACTGCTTTTTATGGAAAATCTTGCAGACATAATCGTTATCATCGGTAGTATACACTGTTCCTTCTGCACCTGAACTGATTTCAGACAGTAAAGAATACAATTTCCCGTCAGCCGTCTTGACTTTCATTCCCGTTGCAGGAACTTCATCAACCGGCAATATAAACTTATTCTTGTCATCATTATTTATCTCAGTATTGATAAGACTTGAAAGCTTCTCTCTGTCACAGCAGCAGAGCTTGCCTTCCTGGGTTATAGCAAGAATCATAGCCTTGGTCTTATCAGACGAGACTAACAATTCAGCTGCTTCTGAATTTGCTGAAACAAGAAACGCTACTTTTGGGTTAGATTGTAAAGCTTTAACGAGCGACTCCGTCGTCCTGTACTTAGAATTAAGAGCCAAGGCCGAATGCTTTTTAAGCAGAGTGAGCAATGATTTTGTGTTGTTTGCAATTTCACGCTGCTCAGCACTCGAACTCTTTACAACAATTGAGTAGCATCTGTAGAATTCTTCAGATACCAGAATTTGCTTATGATTTTTAATTGCCATATTGGCAAGCCAATTTATAAGCTGAATATTTTCCATAGTCATAAGAATGGAAAAGTCCCAAACAAACAAATCAGCTTTTTCCAAGAAAGAGTAAACTCTTTCAACTAAAGCTTTGCTTGAACTACTCACAAAAATCTCCTCAGTTTTCAATCGGGTCACTAAACCGACTAATCTCTTTCCGTTGTAAACAGCATAAATCAATTCAATATCTGAATTATAACATTATAAAAAATTCTGCTGTAAAACATCTTTTACGTTTATGCTGTATTACTCCAAGGCTTCAAATTCTTCTATTTGTGCCTTGAGCGTTTTATCTATTATAAACCTACCCTTAAATCCTTTTTTGTGACATCCTGCGTAATAGATAGATTTAATCGTATTAAAGCCTTGCTTTTTAGAAAGCAACTCAGCTATAAGTTCTTGTTTTTCATTATTTTTCATCACAGTTACTCTCTCGAGGACTACTTCAACATTATCCTTAGGTTTGATACCTTCGATACTAACTGTAAATATGCCGTTTTTTTCAATCACAGCTGCAAACTTCTTATCCCTTGAATTTACCTTTACACTGACAGATTCAGCACCCGTAATATCTTTAAAGGAAAGCTTATAACTGCGTTTCTCAGGTACGACCTCACAGTCACCGTCTGCGGACGAAATCCTGAATTTTAATCTATCACCAATCTCAGTAACTTCATAAGCGGTGATTGCAAAAGATCCGTCCTTATAGGCATTAGTCTCACCGTCATCCTCATAAAGCTCATATCTGCCGTTACCTCTGTAAATAAGAAGCTCAAGCTTATCTGGATTCTTCCAGTTGTTTGACATATCGTCAGCTGAAAGCGGAATAATTGCCCCCTGCTTTGCCAGTACAGGAATTGAGCTCATATCACGTGACATCGGGACAATCTGACCGCCTTTATATATTCGTCCGTTAAAGATATCAGTATATCTTCCCTTAGGAAGCCATACCTGTGCTGTGGCGGTCTTAGTCTTATCGGATGTCTTCTCCGTAATTGGAGCTACAATCAGCTCTGAACCGAACATATACTCATTTTTAACTTCATATGCCTCTTCATTATGCGGATAGTCATAATACATCGGCTTCATAAGCGGAATACCCTTGGTATGAGTAAGATGGTTAGCCGTGTAAATATACGGGATAAGTCTGTGACGCAATCTCAGGAAATCCTTTGTAAGAATTTCAGTCGATTTACTGAACTTCCATGGTTCTTTACCAAGATACTCGTTCTGTGTTGAATGAAGTCTTAAAATCGGGCTGAATACACCGAACTGCACCCAACGAAGGTATAACTCATCGTCACGTACGCCTGAAAGATGGCCGCCGATATCGTGACTCCACCAAGAATATCCTATATTTGAAGCAGTTGCGGTAAAATACGGCTGGAATTTAAGTGCCGACCACAAAACAGCAGTATCACCTGAAAAGCCGAGCGGATATCTGTGTGAACCGTAGCCTGCAAATCTCGAAAGGATAAGAGGACGCTTTCCGTCTCTTGCCATATCAAGGCTATGATAATGATTAAGGGCCCACAACGGATCAAGACCTTCAACCTTAGTCTTATTACCCTGCTGCCAATCCATCCACCAGAAATCAACGCCTTCTTCCTCATACTTATGGTGAAGGAAGCGGAAATAGCCTTCAATGAACTTTTTATCTGTCATATCAAACTCAATACGCTGCTTGGTTTCAGGGTCAATTCCCATATATTCAGCAAACTCTTCATACATATCTTCAAAGTGAGCAACGCCTGCTGCAGGATGAAGATTAAGAGTAACCTTAAGATTCATATCATGAAGCTCATTGAGAAACTGTCTGTAATCAGGGAAAAGGTCAGTATTCCAGCTGTAGCCTGTCCAACCGGGAATCATATAACTTCCGCGTATGTATCTAACTGGGTTTTTCGGCTTTTCAAATACTGTTGTTTCTTTGCCGAACTTATCAGCAATTTTCACCCAATGCCAGTCCATATCAACCGTTGCTACGGTAATAGGAATATTCTCAGACTTAAAACGTTTCATAAGAGTAAGATACTCTTCCTGTGTGTAAGCCTTATAACGGCTCCACCAGTTTCCGAGAACAAAACGCGGAATAAGCGGAGTCATACCAGTAAGTCTGTAATAATCTGCAACAGCTTTATTGTAATCATAACCATAAGCAAAACAGTAAATATCAGTACCGTTCTTATCTCTGCCGAGTATCTCTTTACGAGGCTTAACCGTACCGTCATCAAGAAGCAAAAGTGATTCGCTGTCATCAATGAGAGCTACACCGTTTTTTGAAACGACACCGTCACCAATCTTAACCTGAGCAGCTGTAAGGTCAAGTGTACGTCTTGTACCTTTAAGATTGCCTGAAGTAAAATCAGTAACGATTCTTCCATCATTAAGTACAACTTTCAGAATTTTACCTGACGGATAGGCTACTATAAAACGTGTCTTATCCGTCTCAACAGAAATAGAATCTGCTCTTTTATATACATTGAAATCTACTTTATCAAGTTTTCTGTTGAGTACAGCCTGAGTGGCGTAGTCGCAGAACTTTCTGTCTTTCTGAGTTTCGATTCGAATAAGGTAATCAGTAAGAACGCTGATTCTGACCGTACCAAATGTAACAGAGCCTTTTTCATGACATTCAGCATTTTCTTCTATGCCAAATACTTTCTGAAAATCGTACATATCATCTCTCCTTGTCAAACATATAAAAATATTATATAACAACTGAACTGCATAGTCAAACAAAAAGTAGCAACTTTTAGATGAATATTAAAATTATACATTTGATTAGTATTATTTAATTGACAACAATCCTCAGATAGTGTTAAAATAACCTAAATTATATTCAGGAGATGATTACTATGGTAGAATTTTTCACTATGGTCGGGTACAAGATGCTCGTTGCTTTCATCAGTATCGTGTATTCTTTCACAGCTTACGTTGCTCCACCGACAACTGATCCCATTCAGGGTTGCGTAGACAACGGTGCAAACATGACAGTAGTTGCATGGGCTGATCCTCAGCTTTCAAACTATATGGCTAAGAGATTCCAGCCGTTTGATGCAGCTTGCGAAGACCTTGCAAATGCAGGAGAAGGAGTCGATGCTCTTCTTATCGCAGGTGATATTGCTGAAAACGGACTTGCTTGTGAGTACGAATATATCTCAGAAAAGCTTGCAGGTGCAAACGTTGACGGCTATATGATGGCGATAGGTAACCACGATATCAGACTCCGCAGCTACAAGCAGGTAGTTAACCGCTTCACAGCTTTCGCAAATGAGCTTAATGCAGGAGTCGGCAACGACTTTACAATGGATGCACTCCACTACACTTATGATGTAAACGGTTACACATTCATCGTTCTCGGTACAGATACAGCTGAATTTGAAGAGTCATATTTCAACGAAGCTCAGCTCAACTGGCTTGATGAAGAACTTGCAAAGGCGACAGCTGACGGCAAACCCGCTTTTGTAGTATGTCACCAGTCACTCAAGAATACACACGGTCTTCCGGATACATGGAACAGCCCGTCAGAAACTGCAGGTACTATCGGTCAACAGTCAGATGACCTTAAGGAAATCATGAACAAGTACGAAAACGTAATTATGATTTCAGGACACCTTCATACAGGTATCGGTCAGTATACATACGAAAAGATCGAAAACTTCCATTCAGTCAATCTTCCGTCAACATCAATCGTGAATAAAGACGGAGATTATAACAATGCAGGTATCGGTTTTGTTATCGAAGCTTATGACAACCACGTTCTTTTCAGAGCACGTGACTTTGCTCAGGGTAAATACATCCCCGAATATGATATAGACATAGCTCTTTCATAACTAACAAAAAGTGGTGAACTCACACGAGCTCACCACTTTATTTTTATGACATTGTCAGGCAACTCTTCTTCTTTCAAATGAAGTCCCCTGTCTTCTATCTCTTGTTTCATTCTGAACCTGACTGGCATAAGCAGCATAAGTCTTCTGCTGCTGACGCTTTTTCTCGATAGCCTTACGACGCTTATAAAGATAAATCTTTTTCTTTATAAGTCTGATAATTGCGTTTTCAAAAGCTACAAACTTATCTTCATGAAGCAAACCGTATGAAACAAACAAAACTGCTAAAACTGCAAGGATAACTTTAATTGCAAATGCTGTAGTCATAATAAATACCTCCGAAATATACCAAACATTTTGTGAACATTTGTTCTTTGCAAGTACTATTATAGCAGATAATTTCAATTTGTCAACACAAATGTTCGATATTTTTCGGTTTTTCGGTACCTTATTCGGGACTCTGATCTTTTTTTGCAATTATTTTGATCTCATTTTGCAAAGATCCTTCCGAAAAGAACGCACTAATATTTTCAAGTGTAGTTGCAGCAATATTTTCGAGTGCTTCTCTCGTCAGAAACCCCTGGTGCGAAGTCACTATTACGTTTGGTAATCCTATCAATCTTGAAAGAATATGGTCACGAACAATGATTTCAGAATTATCTTCATAAAATAAATCTGCTTCTTCTTCATAAACATCCAGACACGCACCGCCTATCTGCTCATTCAAAAGAGCATCCAATAAATCTTCACTGTCAATCAATGCTCCTCTTGATGTGTTGATAATAAAAGCATTGCGTTTCATCTTACTGAGACTATTTCTGTCGATCATATGATAGGTATCATTATTTAACGGACAATGAAGTGAGATAATATCCGACTCGCTAAAAAGCTTCTCAATGTTTACATATACGGCATCAGGATTGCTTCTATTTATATCATACGCAAGAATTTTCATTCCAAAGCCTTTGCATATATCAATAAATACATTACCTATATTTCCTGTTCCGATTATACCTACAGTTTTATCATAAAGATCAAAACCTGTAAGGCCATTCAGACTGAAATTAAAGTCTCTTGTTCTCAAAAATGCCTTATGAGTTCTTCTGTTAAGAGTCAGTAACATAGCCATTGCATGCTCAGCGACAGCGTACGGAGAATACGCAGGTACTCTGACAACAGGTATATTCTTTTGCGATGCATATTTCACATCTACGTTATTATACCCTGCACACCGCATAGCTATAATTTTAACTCCGCATTCAGACATTTTTTCTATCACATCTGATGAAATATCGTCGCTGACAAATGCACAAACAGCATCGCATCCGCAAGAAAGCATAACAGTATCAGCATTCAACCTTGCTTCTATATACTTTATGTTAAATCCGTACTGTTCATTAATTTTATTAAAATATTCAAGATCATACTGTTTCGCATCATAAAAACCTACAGTTATCATAATCATTCTCCTTTATTGATTATAATAAACTGATTTATTCGGTTTATGCAAAAAAGCAACACCAAAAAAGGTGTTGCTTTTGATCAGTCTTCAGTATTCAAAGGTCTGAGAAAATCATCCTTATCTTCCTTGCTCAGAAGACGGAATCTCAGAATGAGCATCTTCTCTTCATCAGTAAGCTGAGTAAAATACTTTGCTGATTCATCAGCAGAATCATCAGCATCAGGATCAGAATTAAGAAACGGCTTATTTTGCTCATCATGAATAAGATATTCAATAGGCACATTATATATTGCTGAGATTTTTCTTAAAACATTAAGCGGAGGATTTGCTGCACCGTTTTCATACTTTGAAAAAGATGTACGACTCATACCGAGAATATCTGCAATCTGATCCTGTGTCATACAAAAATCCTTGCGTAACTTTCTGAGTTTATTTGCCATGCTCATATTATTTTCAACAGTCATTGTCTCCTACCTCACTTTACAGAAAGTATTCTACCATAAAATAAGAAAAATGTAAATATAAATAAAATTTAATAATTATTTGTCGTTTGAAATTATTTGTTGAAAGATATAAATAAATATGTTATAATTAATTGTTTTTTTACTGCAATAAAATGTATTTAATTGCAGTATTTTAAACAGAAGTCAGTTCGAAACCATCCTGACTATAAACAAAACTAAGGAGTAATATTATGAAAACTAAAAACAGACACACACTCTACCTTGTGCAGAGTGCACTCATTGCGGGTATTTACGTTGCAGTAACTTATGCGTGTAATCCTATTTCTTACGGATCCGTTCAGTTCCGCATTTCAGAAGCGCTGACTGTATTACCCGTACTGACACCAGCCGCAATCCCGGGCCTTACAATCGGATGTCTGATCGCAAACCTTGGCAGTCCGCTCGGACCGATTGATATTATCTGCGGTACACTTGCTACGTTTCTTGCCGCCATATGTACAAGGTTGACCCGAAAAATCCTTTTCAAAAAGCTACCGTTGCTTTCGCTCATTTTCCCGGTCATTTTCAACGGATTGATAATCGGAGCAGAAATTGCATTTTTCCTTCCTGAAGGATTCAGTTGGCTATCTTTTCTTACATCAGGTGCAAGTGTAGCTCTTGGAGAAGCGGGCGTTTGCTATATATTAGGACTTCCTTTATATACCGGGCTTAGCAAATCCGGAGTTTTTAAAAAATGAGGAAAATACTATGAAAATCGGTTTTTTATTAAGTGACCTTAATGCAGGCGGAGCAGAAAGAGCAACTGCGTCACTTGCCAACTACTTCGCACAGAAAGGTCACGAAACAGAGATAATCACATTCAAGGACATTGACAGCTTCTACCCTCTTGACGAAAAAGTAAAACATCTTCGCATAGGGTTTGATGAGATCGACCTTTCTCTGTCACTCAAAAGAATGTTCGGTGCTCTTAAAAGAATGTTTAAAATCAGATCATTTGTCAAGGCACGAAAACTCGACGTACTTATCGGTATGAGCTTTGCAATGACCTGGTACACCGTCTTTGCAACCAAATTTACTAAAACAAAAGCGGTCGGTACGGAAAGAAATAATCCATATAAATATAAAGCCACAAAAATAAACACTTTTCTGAGAAAATTTTTCTACAAATTTTGTGACGGATACATCTTTCAGACAAAAAAGGCTTCCGGATTTTTCACAGATACACTCAAAAAACGAGATGCTATCATACCCAACGCTATATTTAACGAGACTGTATATAAGCTGACACCGCCCGAAAAAAGAGATAAACTTATCTGTGCAGTCGGCCGTCTGAACAAGCAGAAAAGGTTCGATCTGCTGATAGATGCATTTGCTTTGATAAGTGATAAGATACCCGAACACAGAATGATTATCTTCGGCGAAGGTGAACTTCGTTCTGAGCTTGAAGAAAGGATCGCTTCATATTCACTTCAGGACCGCATCACACTTCCGGGCACTGATCATCAGTCGGTCAAGGTAGTAAACCGTGCGGATGTATTTGTACTTTCATCTGACCTTGAAGGTATGCCGAATGTGCTCATGGAAGCTATGGCAATGGGTGTTCCGTGTGTATCAACACGCTGCGATATGGGACCTGAAGAACTCATAGAAAACAATGAAAACGGCATTCTCGTCGACGTAGGAAATACTCAGCAGATTTCAGAAGCAATACTTGAAATCATTAACAATCCTGAGCTTTCTGACAGACTCTCAGAAAATGCAAGAAATCTGCTTAAAACTCATTCAATAGAAGCTATAAGCGAAAAATGGCTGAGTTTCCTTAATAGTTTATAATAAATTACTCCACACGCATTTGAGCGTGTGGAGTTTAATTTTAGTCAGCTTTTGTAAGCCACTCATGCTCTTTGGCATAGTAACGTGTTGTCTTGTACCAGGGATCTCCGTCAAGGTGCCTAATCATCCAGACATAATACATAGTATATCCCGGAGCTACAACCTGTTGATGATCCTTTCCGTCTTCAATAGTACAGAAAGAACCGTCTACACTCTTGAATACATCATTGCCGTTGAAGCAGGCACCGAATCCCTGCTGAGGGTCAAACTGATAATAATAAACCTCAGGATGCGGATGATGGTGCGGAGGATAGCTCGACCATCTGCCCGGCTGATTGAAAACCTCGCCCATAACCATATTAGAATACGGAGCATTGTCATAATCAAACATAGTTGAAACGATTCTCGAACCTGTACCCTCCCACTGATCCTTGCCGAAATGCTGATAAAGGCAATCTTCAGGCTTATAAAATACAGGTTCAAATTCTCTGTCATTGTCCGTCTGCTGAACAATAAATTCACTATCTTCATTAGCTGTTATACTGACTTTTATGCCTTTGCAGACGTGAAGACAGTACGGAGTTTTTTCAAACGGATTCTTTCGGATCATATTTTCCTTTCTTTCATTCCAGGTTATATCAAGATTACCTTTAAGAATGAGAAAAGCAGTTTCATTTTTTTCATCATTAATCTCAAACGATTCACCTTTTAAGAGTTTTTTCACTCTTATTGTCATAAGCATTTCAGAGTTCTTTCCGTTCATTTCACAAAGAACTCTCTCGTTGTTTTGATCAAAATCAAGATATTCAAGCATAGCAATTCTCCTATTCGATAATAATCTTTTCAATAGTTTCGTAGTCACTGCAATACTGCGAAAGAAGCCTTTCAGTTTCATTCATCCAGTATTCAAGACCGTCTTTTCCGTCAAATGCATAAAAGACAAATATAACCTCTCTGACACCATTTTTCAGCATCGTTCTCTGACTGTCACTTGAAGGATTGCCGAAGCAACCTACATCGTCAAAAAACGCAGGTAAAAACTCTACATTATACTCATAGTCATCCTTACCGATACCTTTATAATGTGTACCTTCAGGTGCTCTGCAGAGAACAGCATCACCCACAATCGCAGAAACATCATACGACCCTATTGAGTAACCTGATGTGACTGAAATTATATTGTTGATATCGACTGCATTATTAACGTGATACAGTCCTTTTTTCAGAATAACTCTTCTGAGCATCTGCTCAGCGGCTCCACGGTAGGAATGCGGATCTTTGCCGAGAGCTTTATAAGCAGCTCTCGTAGGACGGATATGCGGCATTTCAGCAATATCCTTCGTTATATATTTCGAACCTATACCGTCCATAATACCGTCAAAGTAGGCTATAAGCTCCTTACTGCTTTTTTCTATCAAAGCTTTATATCGTACTACACCAAGTGTACACGACGGGACAAGATTCTTCACTTCTTCACAAATTTTTATCTCCATTTTCTTCACCCTAAAAATATATTGTGTGTATTATAACACATAAATCATTTACTTTCCATAAATTTTTAAAAGTATGTTTGACAAATTAATAGTATTGTTGTACTATTTTAGAAGTTTGGAGGAATCTATTATGAAATATGACAGCATAGGATTTGACCTTGACGGCACACTCTGGAATGCGCTGGATCCAATTACCGAAGCTTGGGTTTTAACTGCACGCAAATATAACGTAAATGAACCCACAAGTGACGAAGTTGCAAGTGCACTCGGACTTAATAAAGTTGACCTTATGAATAAGCTTTATCCCGAAATGGACTATGAAGTACAGATGAAATTCTTCGATGAAGCAGCAGAGATGTGTAACGTTATACTTGCAAAAATCGGAGCAACACTTTTTGACGGACTTGAGGATACACTTTCTGAGCTGAGTAAGCATTTCCGCCTTTATATAGTTAGTAACTGTCAGGACGGATACATCGAAGCTTTCTTTGAACATCACGGTCTCGGTAAGTACTTTTGCGACACAGAGCACCCTGACAAAAGATGTCTTTCCAAGGGAGAAAATATCAAAAAGCTGATTGAAAGAAACGGATTCAAAAACTCAATCTATATCGGTGACACTCAGGGTGATGCTGATGCGGCGAAATTTGCAGGCATACCCTTCATCTTCGCTTCATACGGGTTCGGCAAAGTTGATTCTCCTGATTATACAATAAGTTCCGTGCCGGAAATATTAAATATTGTCCTATAAAAAAGCGGCTCCCACACGGAAGCCGCTTAATTTTTATAAAGCCTCAATAAGTCGTTTTGCGATATTAGGTACATCGGTAATAACTCCGTCAACACCCATTCTCACAAGTTTGATAATATCTTTTTCTTTATTTACAGTCCAGGGATTGACCATAATTCCGTTTTCATGAGCTGCTTCAACCAGTGCAGGCTTCACAAACATCTGATGCGGATGAAGTGCATCTGCATCTATACTTTTGGCAAAATCAATCTCTCTTCCAAGCACCATTTTATAAGTAATAGGCTTATCAGGAGAATAAAGGAAACCGGTCTTACAGTCTTCATCTGCATCCTTGACATATACGAGTAAATCAGGATCAAAGCTTGAAATAAGGAGCTTATCAAAAAGATTATGAGCCTTAACTGCTTCAAGAACCTTGTCAACTATCGTATAATCCTTATTGAGAGGACTTTTGATTTCGATATTAAGAACTTTAAGATTTCCCTTTTCCGAAATATCAAGAAACTCTTCAAGCGTGGGAATTTCTATACCTTTGTAAGAATGGTGAAAATATGAACCGAAGTCAAACTTTTTAAGATAATCAAGCGAATTCTTTGCAATCGCACCTTTACCATTTGACGTTTTGTTGATGGTATAGTTGTGACAGATTACAGGTACACCGTCACCGGTCTGGTGAACGTCAGTTTCAAAGCCATCTGCTCTGAAAATAATTGCCTTTTTGAATGCTTCGATGGTATTCTGCGGTGAGACCTTGTTCGCACCACGGTGAGAAATCACATTACAAACAGCCATTTATATTCTCCTCCTTGATATTTACTCAAACATTATAACACTAAAATAAATATAAATCAATTTATTTAGTGCAATATTTGACTTTTTTTCAAGAAGGTTTTATAATATCACACGATTATCTGAAAGGAACCGGGCTATGAAAACCAAAAACAAACTTTTCGGACCTATTATGCTTATTGCTGCATCAATGATATGGGGACTTTCCTTCGTCGCACAGAATGAGGGAATGAACCACGTTGAAGGATTTACATATAACGGTATACGAATGCTTATAGGATCTGCAGTCCTTCTACCACTCATACTTTTCCGTAGCAAAAAGAACAATACTAAGCTTACTATAGAAGAAAAGCGTTCAATTGTTAAGACAAATATCGCCGGAATCATTCCCGTCGGCTTGTGCCTGTTCCTCGGAAGTAATCTTCAGCAATTTGCCTTTAACTATACAGAAACAGGAAAAATTGGTTTTCTTACAGCTCTGTATATGATTTTTGTTCCTATATTCGGTCTGTTTCTTAAAAAGAAGCCCCCTTTCACCATCTGGATAGGTGTTGTACTAGGCTTGATCGGAATGTATCTGCTTTGCGTAGGTTCATCTGAATCATTCAGCATCGGCAAAGGAGAGCTGCTCGCAATCGGTTGTGCCGTAGCATTCACCGTACATATTATGGTTATCGACAAATACGGACAGAAGGTCGACTCACTCGTACTGTCCTGCGGTCAGTTTTTTGTGACAGGTTTACTTTCATGCATACTGATGTTTATTTTCGAAAAACCGAGTATTAAAAGCATACTTGATGCAGGTATACCTATCCTCTATTCAGGTGTACTTAGCAGCGGTGTCGGATATACTGTACAGGTAGTCGGTCAGAAGTATACTGATCCTACAATCGCAGCAATGCTTATGTGTCTTGAATCAGTTTTTTCCGTACTTTTCGCATTCATTATGCCACCGCACGAAACACTCCAGGCTGTTGAGTACATAGGATGCGTAGTAATATTTGTCGCAATAATCATCGCACAGATAAATCCGAAATCAAAAAAGAAGAATCAACTCTCCTGAGATGTCTGTTCAGGATAATCAAACCCCTGCATAAAACCGTCAACCTCGGCGGACGAAATATCACCACCTATTACCATACCCTCATAAACGAGAAGAGTGGCTCTTATTACTCCGCTTTCCTGAGCATATCCCGGATAATTTTCCACTTCATAGACCCACTTTTTAACACGTTTACCCTTATACGGTTCAAGATCCATCGACTGTTTTTTCTGGATGTCATTGTAAGATGTATAGGTGTCATTGAATTCTGACGGAATTATGACCTCCGTCACCTCAACGGGATCCTCCTCTATCTTCCAGCCGTATTGTGATAAAAAGGCTATCCGTTCTTCTTCGTTTGAGGCTTTTGCCACGATTTCATTATCCTTCCCTACCGGACTCTTGCCGTCATCGATAAAAAAAGATACGATTACAAGTGCAAGAAGAAGTACACAAAGAACAGCGATGAGTTTAGGCTTGTTCGCCCTGAGAGAAAATACAAACATAAAACAACCTCCGTAATTCAGCTACTTAAAACTATGCCTGAATACGGAGGTTTATTACTTGATATTATTTTAATTTCATAAGTATCGGCATAACACCTTTATCAGTTATGTCAATAACGGCATATTCACCCATTCTGATGCTTCCCGGATTTACAAGCCAGATTCCGTCAGAATAAGTTGTGTCAGGAATATGAGTATGACCATATAATGCAATAGCGGCTTTATTATCAGCGGCATACTGTCTTAAAAGCGAAGTACCGTACTTGACTCTTTCGACGTAACCGTGAGTAGCGTATATCCTGACTGAGTTCACTTCATCTACCACATAAGCAGGCAGACTGCTTGCGAAGTCGCAGTTTCCTTTAACCTTATGTATATAGATATCCGTAGTATTTTCGGCAAACTCCACATCACGTTCACCGTCTCCGAGAAAAAACATTATCTTTGCCGAAGGCTGTTCGTTTATCGCCTGTCTGATTGCATATGCATCACCGTGAGAATCTGAAACAACTAATATACGCAAACATAAAACCCCTTTAGCTTAATATATTTATACTGTAATATTATAAATCATTGGAGTGTGGTTGTAAATGAAAAATAATAATCAATTTGATATTTCAAAGATTCTGGGTGTATTAAAAAATTCTGATAAGCAAACCAGGCAAACCACTGCTGAAAAAATGATATCAAACCTTAATAATGAAGACAGTAAGCAGCTCCAAGAAATACTCAACGATAAAGGCAAAATAGATGCGATTCTAAAGTCAGGCACCGTTCAGCAAATTATTAGTAAAATAAACGGTAATAATGATGGAAAACTTAAATGATATCATAGCTTCATTGTCGCCTGAAGATATAAATGCGTTAAAAGAGGCTGCTTCGACGTTATTTTCAAACGGTGCAGACTTTCAATTTCAAGACGAAACAAGCAGTTCCCGTAACAAAAACTCCAAGCAAACAGAAAATTTCTTCAATTTTGATAACACATCTATGTTTAACGCAGATATGTTTTCAAATATCGGTAAAATCATGTCTATGATGAGCTCAGACGGTGGAAGACGATGCAGACTTATAGAGGCACTCAAGCCTAATCTGAGCCGTGAGAGACAGCACAAGGCAGACGAGGCGATGCAGATAATAAAGCTCTTGGAAATACTACCGATGATCTCTGAACTTTCAAAAAGGGGTGACTGAATGCAACCACAGGACTTTAATTCAATGCAGGAAAAAGCTTTGCAATACGCTCGTGAGATGCAACAGAAATCCCAAAATTATCAAGACGACCAGCCTGCACCCGATAACCGTAAAAGCGTTGAGAACCACCGTCATAATCAACGTTTTGAGCAGAATAACTACAACTACAACAACAGCTTTGGCAGTATAAAAAATATCTTTTCAGGTAACAACACGAACAGACAAAACGCTAACAGCGACCTGACTCTGATACTATCTTTGATACTTATGCTGTCGTCTGACGGAGGAGACAGACTGCTTATACTTGCGTTGCTATACATTATGTCTTGACAAAACTGTAATTATGAATTAAGATATCTCTCGAAAAATATCAGGAGGTTATCATATGACATTCACTTATAAAACAAGAGGCACCTGTTCAAGTCAGATTACATTTGACCTTGACGGAGATGTAGTCACAAACGTTAAGTTTTACGGTGGCTGTAACGGAAATCTCAAGGGTATAGCAAATCTCGTTGAAGGTATGAAGGTCGAAGAAATCACAGAAAGACTTTCAGGTGTTACCTGTGGATTTAAAAGCACATCATGCCCCGACCAACTCGCAAAAGCAATCACAGAAGCTTATAACCGCAATAAATAATGATGAACGACACTTAATGGTGTCGTTTTCTTTTTGTATAAAACTAATCTTCAAGGTCAATACTCACTACTGGTGATATTATGACAGTTTTTCAGATACAAAAAAATGCGCTTAATTGTAACAGATCAAAATATATCAAATCCATTCTCCTGCCACTTACAGCGATACTTTTTACCGTGTTTCTCACAGCCGCACCTCACCTACTGACAATGCTTTTCGGATATCTGAGCATCAGCATACCTGAAAACTACAGTATAATTATGTTTACGACAAAATGTATTCTTATCGCTCTTACGGGAGTCTTGTCATTTTTATTTTACAGTTCTGCATCACTTGGTGAGCAGGCTTTTTACGGTGGTAGAATGAGAAAAAAGAATAACTGTTTCAAGCGTTTTATTTTCTGGTTCAACCCCGAAAAGTCACTCAAAGCCTTTACATTAAAGCTTTTACTTTTTACACTTAAAAGTATGTGGAGCATTATTTTTCTTTTACCATTTACCATCACAGCAGCATTCATCTTTGCTGTAGCATTCAGCGGTGGTATTGAGGTATATCTTCTGCTGTCTCTCGCCTGCGGTGCGCTGATACTGCTTATAACCGGTCTTGTTTTCAGATTTATCTTTATTCAGCGATATTTTTTAGCTGAGTTTCTCCTGACTGAAGATCCGTCATTAAAACCCGTTCAGTGCATAAAGCAAAGTAAAAACATTATCGACGGACACATATTCAGGGTAATCAGGTTCAAACTCAGTTTCTTACCTTTATTCCTTTCGTGTATACTGATTATACCTTCAGTATTCGTCTACCCTCACTACAAACAAAGCAGAACAATTATTGCAAAGGAACTGATGATATGATATAATACCAAGGTAAACTAAAATCGGAGATGAAAAAATGAAGGATACACATAAATGGTCTAAAGGAAAAATTGCATTGATCGTAATCAATTGCATACTTTGTCTTACGATAGTTCTGAGTTCTATGATAATCATAATTGATAAATCAAGAATGAACAGCAATTCTTTAGTTAACAACGCAACCGTTGCCGCAGATGCAGATGCTGACGGAACTGACACCACAAAGCAGACCGGAACGGCTACTACACGTATGATGTGTGCAGGTGACAATCTCATTCACGGCAGTATATACAAGCAAGCAAACAGCCGTGCTAACGGAAACGGCTACGACTTCAGCTATGCATATGATCAGGTGGATGATATCATTACACTTTCTGATATTGCCTTTCTGAATCAGGAAACGATTATGGACCCGTCAAGCGATCCTTCCAGCTATCCCCTCTTCAACTCACCTTCTGTTTTGCTTGATGAGATGATATCAGTCGGATTCAATGTTTTCAATCAGTCAACTAACCACACACTCGACAAAGGTGTGTCAGGAGCGAAAAACAACATCGCACTTTATAAAAACAAAAAAGACGTAATGCTTACAGGTCTTTACGAAACACGCGAAGAGATGTTCAAGCCTCAGGTAAAAGATGTCAACGGTATCAAATTATCCTTTGTAGGCTTTACTGAATGGCTTAACGGTATTCCTATCCCTGAAGGCTCAGATATCGGCCTTGTTTGTCTTGAAGATAGCAGATACTCCAAAGAAGAGATTTACTCCACAATGAAGCAGATGATTGAAAATTCTAAAGCTGTTTCAGACGTAGTGTGTGTATCTATGCATTGGCACGATGAAGACATCACATCACCCGACTCATCTCAGAAAGAAGTAGTAGCAAAACTCCTCGAATACGGTGCTGATGTTATCATAGGCACAGGCCCTCACGTACTTCAGCCCATTGAATTCAAACAAAACGGTGACGGAGAAGACGCCCTTGTAATCTGGTCCCTCGGTAACTTTATTTCATGCCAGAACAAACGCAACAATATGCTTGGCGGTATTGCAGATATCACATTCAGTAAAGATCTCTCAACAGGAGAAACAACAATTAATTCAGTTTATCTGATTCCAACTGTCACGCATTATAACGATGGTTTCACAAATGTACGTATAATCCCTCTTGCCAATTATAACGAAGAATTAGCTACACAGCACGGTGTAGACAGCAGTTCATTTACCTATAGCTATATTAATGAATTCTACACAAATATGTACGGCGATAAGCTTAAAGTAAACTACAACAACTAAATCATAACTACTATTAAACTATTGGTTTGCACAGTCCCTATAAGAGGCATAGAACTTTTGCAACGCATTACTATCACAAGCAGCCGCTCACGTGCGGCTGTTTATTTTTGCTCAATTATTCTTGACACCCGTAAACGTGCCATATATTTTAAGGCGTATCTGACTTTTTTAAACATAATAAGCCTCCTTTTATCTTAGTAATGCAGTCGCCAAACCGCTTCTATTATATCAGGAGGTTATTATTTTTTGCACCACTCTATTGCGTAGTGCTTTTTATTTTTACTAAAGTGTTCTTTTTCCCCCGGTAGAACCGGAGTTTTTAAGCCCTTGACAGACAAATAAATCCGAACACATCGCTGTAAATTGATGAGTTCGGATTTATTTTGTATGAGACCTCTACACCTTTTTTGACCCCCATACTAAACAATTTTTTAGTTTCCGGAGAAAAACCTTATGTAACTATTTATAGTTCTATAAATTGGAATTTGTTAGTATCTATTACCATAAATTGATTTCGCTTTTTCAGTATATTTCTTTACGAACTCGGTCTTTGCGTTTGTATAAGCATCTCGATTATGCTCGTATTCTTTCCATAAAGAAATCTTTAATTTTTCATACTCTTTTGCTATATCGGGAAACTCGATAAGATAATCCCTAAAATACAATTCATCGTTATCCCCTGCATATCTTAAATGCAAATGAAATACTTTCTCGGAAAATCCATTTTCGGTATATCCTTTATTAAAAGAAATTCTATCTTCGCTTTGCGACATACAAATATAGCCGTTGTTTGTAATCAAATCTTTATAATCAAACAAGTTGCTTTCCTTGGGAACTTCCACGAGAATATCAACAATAGGCTTTGCCCAAATGGAAGAAATCGCGGTACTTCCTATATTACTTATCCTTTGGACTTTTGGAAGAACTTTCTTTAACAGGGTTTCTTCTTCAAAATACCATTCCTTCCAACACTCTTGATGTTCTGTTAAAATGATAGGAAACAACTGCCACAGTTCTTCTAAACTCATTTCGGTTAATTTTTTGCTCATTATACACTCCGTCAAATTCTTATTTATCGGTGAGTTTATTATAACATAAAATAAAATTTAATTCAATTTGTTTTGCGTGGTAAAAGAAAACTCGACTTATTAAAAGACGAGTTTTATGATT
>JAGBFD010000139.1 GCA_017936645.1 Clostridia bacterium | reverse complement strand
TCAACAGGCCACATCACACACGGTCTTGCAAATGCGATGTACCTCCCCTACGTTATCAAGTATAACTCAAAGGTAGAAGAAGCTGCAGAAAGATACGCTGACATCGCAAAGTCAATCGGCATCACAGCAGACAGCACAGCAGAGTACGTTGACAAGCTCCGTGCAAGAATCGTTGAGCTCAACGACTATATGGGTATCCCGAACACACTCAAGGAGTTCGGCATCATTGAAGCTGAATTCAATGAGAAGATCGATGCTATCGCAGAAAACGCAGTCGGCGATGCCTGCACAGGCTCAAACCCGCGTTCAATCGACCCCGCTACAATGAAAAAGCTCTTCACTTGCATCTACTACGGTGAGGAAGTTGATTTTTAATTAAATACCTGTAAAAAATCACCAACCCTGTCCAAAACGGAAAGGTTGGTGATTTTTTGTTTTGAATTATTAACACAAGGTAAGTGATCGTGCTCCTACGATTGCTGTTTGTGTTGCGAAATTTTTAGGGCTACCCATGGGATTTGATTTTCGTGAATGCAGAGAACCGACCACTGTGCTAGCATTACATCTTTATTTTTAACATTGTTATATCATTGAACCTGTACCCATTTTTCAAACGCCCATACACGTTTACCGTCAACTTCTTTAAGTTTTGCAGTTACTTCGTATTGTTCAGCGTCTTGAACATCTCCGTACGAAGTACAAGTCGCCTCTAATTTAATATTGTACTTACCGTCAGCAGTTCTTTGTGTATCGGTTATATTTAAATCATACCAGGTAGCATCACCGCTCACAAAAAGATGCGAGTAATAGTAATCTCCGTCACGATACCATGCTGTAAACGGTCCTCCTTCGGTTGAGCCTGTACATATTGACATTGTCGGTTGCACGCAAAATACATTTTTCATTATCCATTCAACCGAATGTGCATCATACCGCATAAATCCGTCGCTCTCACCTGTGTACTTTTTCAACGGGTCAGAATATCCGTCAGAATTCCAGAAGCTCTCGCAATCCGGAAGATTATATTTTTCAATACAGACTGAGTAAACCGGAGAGAAAATATATGTTATCATATATCCGGCCATGGCATTTGCATCATTAGTATCAGTACAATCATATTTGTGGCATGTCAATAATACTTGACTGAACATATCATTAAAATCAGACCAGTCTGCATCCGTAGCTTCAAGATTTCCCGACTGCTGTTGCGTTATTTCAGTCGAAGAATTTTCTTTATCTTCAACCTTTTTCCACTCTTCAATAGACCAGACACGTTTTCCGTCGACCTCTTTTACCCCTGCCGTTAACTCGAATACACCAACTTCAGTACCGTTTTCTTTTTCAGGATAATCGTATATTGAAAATGAATGTACGGCAAGAGTAAGCATAAGCTTATTTGTATCAGTCTGTGCTCTGCTTATAATCTTACAGGAGTATGAAGGATCAACATCTACATAATCAAAGTACGTATAGTAGTAATCTCCGTCGACATACCATGAACAACCCGTGTACGTCGTTCCGTCATCCATATCAACTGTATAGTAAGACTCTGTGTCCTTTGGCTCTACATTGAACATATTTCTGATCAGCCAATTCATATTTTCTGCCGGATACTTAGTGTGACCGATAAAATCTTTTGAGTAAATCTGTTCAGGATCCGATTCTTCAGTATGCATCACATTTTCCGGTGTTTCCCAACCGTATTTTTCTATGCAGTCAAAATAAACCGGGTAAAACAAATTGGTAAGCGCATTTCCTGCTATCTTATTAGCTTCCGGGTCCGTCGGACTGTACGTATCGCTCTGGATGTGCATCCTTGCGAATATATGAGTTAAAAAATCAATTTCCTCTTGCGTTGCTTCGAGATATTGAACTGCAGGATTTTCGGGCGAATGGATATCTACGCTGTCTACCGCATCCTCTGCATCGTTATCAACCTTAACATCAATGATAATAACTATCTCGATCACTTCAGTTTCTGTTGATTCTGTGGGTTCGGTTTTATCTGTCAGAGTAATACGGTAATCGCCATCCTCCTTGAAATCAATGTCATAAATTTGTTCCGTAGACACGTCTTCAAGTATCGTTTTACCTTTAAACACACCGTTGAGGACTCCGCCCATAAACATTTTTTCTACTTTGATTTCGTATTTTTCTGACGGGAATTTATTGATATCATACACGAGAAGTGAGGTCTTCTGTTTAAGTGTGGGGAACTCTTCGATATACTCTGTAGCGGCATTTATCTCGTTTTTATTTCTGATGATACCGGGAACTACCGCAATAGTAGATGCAAGTACCGCAAGGACAAGCATTACAGCTACAATTATCAATGGAAGATTTTTGCTTGATTTCTTTTTCTTCGGCTGCTTTTGCGGCTGTATCGCAACATTCTGCGGTGTCGGCTGCGGAGTCACAAAGTTCTGCGGTGCAGGTGGTTTCTGCTGTTGTGGGTTTACCGCATTCCGCTGTGCAGGCTGTGGTCGCTGTACCGTTTGAGGGTTATTCTGCGGATATGTCGTCTGTACCGGTGGTTGCGATGCCATCGGTTGCGGTGGTACGGGTGTTCCGCATTTCGCACAGAATTTTGTATTCGATGATATCGGGTTGCCGCATTTCGGACAGTTCATATTTTTCATTCCTTTTTGTTTGATATGTTTATTATATTCTTTGTCTTAGCAGGTGTCAATGAAACATCGCTTAGTTTTTCTGACACCTGTTCAATTTTAATTTTATCAAACATATCCGTTTTTCTGTAATTTCGGTTTTGCCCCAACAGCCTGTGAACAAAACAGTTACATTTTCGTTATACTCTTATTACATCATAAATATAATTTAATATCAGAATTATAATTTTTCTGTACTTTAAAGTATAAAAGAGATCAATATCGCTTGACACGGGACTTGAATTGTATTAAAATAAAACGGATGATAGTTAAGTATGCCAAAATTTAGCTGTCTCCAACGGATTGTTCCTGACACGAACTACTACACAATCTGTTGTGTACAATTTATTCAAATCAGAATATGACTTAAAAAATCTAATAGGAGGTGCATTTAAGTTTTGAGTACAACAACTTGGATAATAGTCATTGTCGCTACTGCGCTTGTGGCTCTTGCTCTTGGTGTTGTGATCGGTATCATCTACCGTAAAAAGGTTGCTGAATCAGCTATCGGCTCTGCTCAGCAGGAAGCTACCAGAATCCTCAACGAAGCCATTTCAAAGGCTGAGTCGAAGAAAAAGGAAGCTATCCTCGAAGCAAAAGACGAGATTCATAAACAGCGTACGGAAGCTGAGCGTGAAAACCGTGAACGTCGCAGTGAACTTCAGCGACAGGAACGAAGACTCGTTCAGAAAGAAGAAAGCCTTGACAAGAAGATCGAGAACATGGAAAAGAAAGAAGAAGCTCTCGCTTCAAAAATCAAGGACGCTGAACAAAAAACGGAAGAAATCGAGACAATCAAGCGTAGCCAGATCGAAATGCTTGAGAGAATTTCAGGCTACACCAAAGATCAGGCAAGAGACTATCTTCTCAAGACTCTTGAAGACAGCCTTATCCACGAAAAAGCTGTCAAGATTCTTGACTATGAGCAGAAGACAAAGGAAGAAGCTGACGAAAAAGCACGTGAGATCATCGCTACAGCTATTCAGCGTTGTGCCGCTGACCACAGTGCAGATGCTACAGTATCAGTCGTAGCTTTGCCGAATGACGAAATGAAGGGTCGAATCATCGGCCGTGAGGGCAGAAACATCAGAGCTCTCGAAACAATCACGGGTGTCGACCTCATCATCGACGACACACCCGAAGCAATCACAGTATCCTGCTTTGAGCCGGTACGCCGTGAAATTGCAAGACTTACTCTCGAAAAACTTATCGCAGACGGACGTATACATCCCACAAGAATCGAGGAGCTTTACGAAAAGTCAAAGCGTGAAGTTGAACACACAATCAAGCAGACAGGTGAAAGAGCCGCTATCGACGCAGGTGTCAACGGAATTCATCCTGAACTTATCAAACAGCTTGGCAAGCTGAGATACCGTACAAGTTACGGACAGAACGTACTTAATCACTCATTGGAAGTTTCTTACATTGCAGGTCTTATGGCTGCGGAGTTAGGCGCAGATGTCAAGACAGCGAAGCGTGCAGGTCTCCTCCACGATATCGGTAAGGCACTCGACCATGAAATGGAAGGTACGCACATCGAACTCGGCGTAGAGTATGCTAAGAAGTACAAAGAAAACGAAGCTGTCACTCACGCAATTCATGCTCACCACGGTGACGTTGAAGCAAAGACTATCGTTGCTTGCCTCGTTCAGGCAGCCGATGCAGTTTCAGCAGCAAGACCGGGTGCAAGACGTGAAAATCTTCAGAATTACATCAAGCGACTTGAAAAGCTTGAAGAAATTACAAGCTC
>JAGBFD010000138.1 GCA_017936645.1 Clostridia bacterium | reverse complement strand
TGATTATTATGTTAAACATTACATTTGTCTGCACAGGTAATACATGCAGAAGTGCAATGGCTGAAGCTCTTTTCAAAAAAATACTTGCTGAAAGAGGAATTACGGATATTTCCTGCCGAAGCTGCGGTCTTGCAGCTTTCACGGGAGATCCTGCCTCTCCTCAGGCGGTCGAGGTCTGTGCCGAAAGAGGTATTGATCTTTCAACTCACAGAGCGACTGTTTTCAGTCAATACGTGCTTGACGAAACTGACGTTATGATATGTATGACACAAGGGCACAAATCAGCTGTTATGAAAATCAACCCTGAATTCAGGATCATTGTACCTGACGGTGGTGTTCCGGACCCCTACGGCGGAAGCGTTGAGGTCTACCGTGAATGTGCCGATGCACTCGAATCGTTCCTCGAAAAATTTCTCGACAGCATTACAATGGAAATCGTGCCGATGAAGGACGAACACATCGAAGAAATCGCAGAAATAGAGAAGCTCTCTTTCTCCGTGCCGTGGAGCGAAAACGGACTCAGAGCAGAGCTGACCAACGAAACAGCTCATTTTCTTTCGGCTGTTTCAGAAAAAAAAGTACTCGGCTACATCGGGGTTCACGAAATCTGCGGTGAAGCTTACATCACAAACGTCGCTGTACTCCCCTCTTACAGACGTCTCGGCATCGGTGAAACGCTGATTGATGCCGCAACACACGCCGCAAAGGAGAGAAATTGCGAATTTATCTCGCTCGAAGTCAGGATAAGTAACAATCCTGCTATTGAACTTTACAAAAAAGAGGGTTATAATATCGTAGGTCAGCGTAAGGATTTTTACTCCAATCCTACCGAAGACGCTTATATAATGACTAAATTTTTAAGGTGAAACCAATGAAAATATTATCTATCGAATCCTCCTGTGATGAAACAGCTGCAGCTGTCGTCGAGGACGGAAGAAAAGTACATTCAAGCATCGTTGCTTCTCAGGTGGAGGAACACAAAATCTACGGCGGTGTCGTGCCTGAAATAGCATCACGAAGACACGTCGAAGCTATCTCAGGTGTGGTTCAGGCCGCACTTGATGAATCGGGCTGTACGCTGAAGGACATCGATGCCGTCGCAGTTACTCACGCACCCGGACTCATAGGTGCATTACTCGTAGGTGTCAACTATGCAAAAGGCATCACGCTCGGCTCAGGTCTTCCTCTCGTCCCTGTGCATCACCTTCGCTCACACATCGCATCGAATTATATCACACATCCCGACCTGAAGCCTCCGTTTATGTGTCTCGTAGTTTCAGGAGGTCACAGCCACCTCGTTGAGGTCAGAGATTACACGGATTTCAAAGTAATCGGTTACACACACGATGATGCCGCAGGCGAAGCGATGGACAAGGCTGCACGTGCGATGGGACTCCCCTATCCCGGCGGACTCAACCTTGACCGTGTAGCAAAAGACGGTGACAGTACAGCTTACAAAATGCCGCATCCTCGTGTCGACGGTGCTCCGTATGATTTCAGCTTTTCAGGACTTAAAACTGCCGTGCTTAATACAATCAATATAGCTAAACAAAAGGGCGAAGAAATCAATGTGCCTGATCTCGGTGCTTCATACATCAAGGCCGTCGTTGACTGTCTGACAGAGAATACCGAAAAGGCAGCACTTGACCTCGGCTACAAAAAAATTGTACTGGCAGGCGGTGTCTCTGCAAATTCCGTTCTGAGACGTGAAATGACATCCCTGTGTAAAAAACACGGTTGGGAGCTGTACGCACCTGAGCTCAGATACTGCGGTGACAACGCCGCAATGGTAGGTGCTCAGGGTTACTACGAATTCATAAGCGGTAACACAGCAGACCTTTCTCTCAACGCTTGTGCAAGTATGAGCATTGAAAATACATAATCAAAAGTACGTTTTAATTATCATTTACGGTTAATTAAAACGTACTTTTTATGTTCTATTATCACCTGTCGCTTCATAGGATTTACCTGAGGTGATGTAAATGGAAAAAGAAGTCTTGCCTGAGAAAAACACTCAGAAAAAAGAAAAATCCAAACGCTCCGTTGAAAAAGTAAATACGGTGATAATTGTTCAGATTGCGGTCTGTGCATTTTTTATATTGCTCGTCTTTGCCGTCGGCAAGTTCAGCCCCTCTTCCTTTGAATTTCTGAAAAATGAATACAACAGAATTATGTCAGACGATATGACTCCCGGAGAGCTTTTCGACTCTGCAAAAGACAAGGCTGAAAATGTAATGAGCAGCGTAACACTTCCCGTAAACACGCCTCAGACTGAACCGACTGCAGAATCGGACGGTAAGGGCGGTGAAGACGCTACGAACGTAGAAACTGCCGTTGCAGTTATGTCCGACCTGAGTCAGAACGAGGAAATAGTGACACCTCTTCACGGCAGGATCACTTCACGTTACGGATACCGTACAAATCCCATTTCAGGCAAATACGGTCTTCACACAGGTCTTGACATAGCCGCTGACAAAGGTACCGCCATCGTTGCAGCTTACAACGGTGTGATAAAAGAAACGGGATACGGAGATAAAAAGGGTAACTTCGTACTGATGGAGCATCCTGACGGGACACAGACACTTTACTGTCACTGCTCTGAATTGCTCGTAGAGGAAGGAACCGTAATCCGTGCAGGTGAAGCTATAGCCCTCGTCGGCAGTACAGGATGGAGCACGGGACCGCATCTCCACTTCGAAATACACTCTGACGGATATTCCGTTGACCCGCTTGATTACCTTAAAGAAAAAGATGGTCGGTTATGAACTTCAGCTTTCACAGAGTTTCAATAAGAATCAGTTTTTGGTTCGTCGCTGTTATCTCAATTATGCTGATCCTTTTCCCTGAAACTCAGGCTTTTTACTGTTTTATGTTCTGCATCATACATGAAGTCGGTCATCTTCTTGCAATGCTCATAACAGGCAGAAAAATCACATCCTTGCATTTCGGATATTTCGGAATAAAAATCTGCACGGATAAAAGTTTTATTCCTGCTATGAAAGATGCATTTATAGCCATAGGTGGTCCGATGATAAACCTTATTGCCGCTTCCGTTCTCTTTCCTGCGGGTCAGAACAACCTTGCCCTGATGAACCTTGTTCTCGCTTTCTTCAATCTGCTGCCCGTTTCCGTCCTTGACGGCGGGCATCTGCTTTCAGCTCTCTTCCCTGAAAGTAAAGTAATTAAAATGTTGAGCATTGCAACCTGCATACTTCTTTTTTTATGCGGTATTGTAACCGCTGTTTATTCAAAGAAAAACTTTACGTTACTGATAGTTTCGCTTTATCTGATAACAGGTATCGCAGGACAAAAGGATTAACGCAGCTTCGCTCCGGGCAAAGCTGCGTTTTATCATTTCAGATTGTATTTTTTAATTATTCCCGGATGGAAATGAGTATCAGTAAAGAAGCGAAGCCCGAGATAACCGAATTCAAAGAGACATCTGACTCCGTTGGCAAAAGAAAGGTAAGAAAGACGACGTAAGAGCGTTGTTACGTGTTTGAACAAGAGATCATAGTTCTTCGCATCCTTCCCGTAATCCTTCTTAAAGACAGCATTCCAAAGATAATACGACTGAACGACATTAAGTTCCTTCTGCCTGATTTCAGAAAGATTATCCGTCCTTGAGAGGAAGAAATCAATTTTCCTGTAGTCCTTAAGCTTTCTTACAGGATTTTTAACAAGACCGTCTTCTATAGCCTTTTGGCTCATTACAGTATTAGGTGAAATGCAGTACTGCAGGAATGAGCATTGGGTAGCCCTGATTCTGTTTGCAAGGTTAACCGTTTCCATAAGCTGTTCTTCAGTTTCACCCGGAAGTCCAACTATAAAATTAGCAAGAGAAATAATACCGAGCTTATCGCATATCTCAAATGTCGGCTCTATCTTGTCGTAAGGAATTCCTTTTTTCATTATCGCAAGCTGTTCTTTGCTTCCGCTTTCAATGCCGAAGTCAACCCAACGGCAGCCACATTCATAGCAACGCCTGAACTCTTCTTCACCAAGAATGCCTATACGGGTCTGGAATCCCCAGAAAAACTCAAGTCCTGATTTTTCAAATGCATCGCAGACCTCATAGACCTGCTCTTTATTTTTAAAACAAAGCTCATCGCAGAAGTATAATCCGTCTACACCGTATTCCTTGACAAGTATTTCCGTTTCTTTCATAAAGTGTTCAAGTGCACGGCGTCTGTATGTACATCTGTGAGTAACCTGATTAACGCAGAATGTACACTTTGACGGACAACCTTTTGAAAGATATACATAAACAAGATTTTTACAGCCGTAAAGATACTGCGAATATGCTTTAACATCAACAAGAGTATAATCAAGAAGAGGAAGCTTCGTCAGGTCAATAAACTCTCTTTGAGCAGTTACAACAGCTTTACCGTTATCATCACGGTATGCTATACCCTTCAGCCTTCTTAAATCTCCCCCGTTTTCAAGAGTCTGCATAATTTCAAGCCAGGTTGCCTCGCCTTCGCAGAAGCTGAGATAATCTACCTCGGCACCGTCAAAAACGATCTGAGGGTCACAGACATCACAGAATGTGCCGCCCCATACTATAGGTACACCCTTTTTATGGAGTTTTTTCGAAACATCCATAGCTCCTTCTATATGCTTAACCGACGAAAGTGATATACCGACAACATCGGGTCTGAATTCGTCAAAGACCTTTTCAATGTTGATATGAGAAACTGACATATCGCAGATTCTGACCTCATATCCGTTTTCTTTAAGATATGAACCGATGGATATAAGACCGAGAGGCAGAGAGACAGCATGAATCAGATCGCAGTTATACGGCATTATGAACAGTGCTTTCATTCTCATCACTCCTATCTTATATTACTATATTGAAATACTACCATCTGACAACAAGAATGTCAACTGAACAACAAAAACAAAATTCCGAAAATTATCGGCTGATGCGCCATATATATTTCAAGCGAATGTCTGCCGATAAATTCAAGAGGTCTGCAGGAAAACGCCGAGAGCATTTTCATTCTATCTGTTCTTTTAAGAAGCGAGCAGATAAAATACCCTGTAAAGAATAAAAATAACCAAGGAAAAAGCGGCACATAGTCAGCAGAAAAGAAATCTTCGTGAGGAAATCCGAAAAACGCAGTTGCAGTATTGGCATAGAGAAAATCAGGCAGAGTCAGCAGACAAAAGTTTCCTATCCCTATTACGCCCTTTGTAACTTTATAACTCAGGATAAAAAGAAGAAAACTGACCGCCATTCCTGCTGACGGATGAATCTTATTAAAAAACTTTTCAAGAGGTATCGTTATAAGCATCGAGACCCCTATCAGACTCAGTACACCGTGGATAATGATACTGTCAGGCATAACTAAAGCAGTAACTGCTGTCAGCACTAACGAGCATACGATGACAATGATACTTCTCCTGAGCTTTTTTCTGCCCATTTGCAGACAAAATCCTGAAAGCAAGATAAAACTCCAGCATATACTCTGCTGAAAAATCACTCCCGCTTCGGTCCTGAACCAAGGAATTGACACATCAAAGAGATAGACAAGATCCCACAGTGTATGGTAAATAACCATCGCAATAACAGAAATACCGCGGATAATATCAGGAACGGTGTATCTCTGTCTTTTAATCTTTTGCTTCATACCAGCTCTTACCCGAGTGAACATCAGCTGTGAGTCTGACATTCATCTGTGTTGCATTTTCCATTTCTTCCTTTACGATAGTGCAAACCTTCTCTGCCTCTGTCTCAGGTGCTTCTACTATCAGCTCGTCGTGTACCTGCATGATAAGACGTGCTTTCAGGTTTTCACTCTTCATTCTTTCATAAACTCTGATCATCGCAATTTTGATGATATCAGCCGCTGTACCCTGAATAGGCATATTTCTTGCGACACGCTCACCAAACTGACGAAGCATCGCATTTGATGAAGTAAGCTCAGGCAGATAGCGTCTTCTGCCGAAAAGCGTACTGACATATCCGTCAGCCTTTGCTCCTGCGATTACCTTCTGCATATAGGCATCTACGCCTGAGAATTTTTGAAGATAGCCTTTGATATACTTATCAGCTTCAGCACGTGTGACACCGATATCCTTTGCAAGCGAAAAAGCCCCTATACCGTAAACTATACCGAAATTGACAGCTTTTGCTCTCGTTCTCATAAGAGGAGTAACGGCTTCAATCGGCATATTAAAAACCTGCGAGGCAGTTATGGTATGAATGTCATCACCTGCATTGAACGCTGACAGCATACGCTCATCGCCGGCGATGTGTGCAAGAACCCGAAGTTCGATCTGTGAGTAGTCGGCATCTACCAGAACGCAACCCTCTTTTGCAACGAAGAACTTCCTGAGTTCTCTGCCGATTTCACTTCTTACGGGGATATTCTGAAGATTGGGCTCCGTCGAAGAAATTCTTCCTGTTCTCGTTTCCGTCTGATTGAGAGTAGAATGAATCCTGCCGTCAGGTGCGACACATTTTTTAAGTCCGTCACAGTATGTTGATTTGAGTTTTGCAAGTGTTCTGTACTCAAGCACAAGCGCGACTATAGGATAATCAGGTGCGAGAGCTTCAAGTACATCTGCATTGGTTGAATAGCCTGATTTTGTTTTCTTCTTTGAAGGCAGTTGAAGCTTTTCAAAGAGAATTGCACCAAGCTGTTTTGGTGAATTTATATTAAACTCCTCTCCTGCGAGGTCATAGATCTTCCCGACAAGAGAATTTATCTGTGTTTCAAGTACTGCACCGTACTCCTCTATACTCTGCGAATCCACAAGAAATCCCGTAATTTCCATCGAAGAAAGCACCTTTGCAAGAGGCATTTCTATATCATACATCAGCTCAAGCTGACTGTTATTCTCAAGCTCTTTATACGCTTTTTCCCAAGCACCTTTAAGAGATGCAGTATCAAGTGCAAGTGCATCTTCCTCACTCATTTCAGGGAGAATTCCGCCGTACTCCTGAATCATTCTTGACGGATGATAGTCACTCGCAGAGGGGTTGAGAATGTAACCTGCGATCATAATATCGCTTACCTTGCCCTTGATCTCTACTCCTCTTGCAAACGCCCATGAATGAAGAGGCTTGATATCATACGTAACTTTTTCTTTTGATTCGTCCGAGATGATTTCTGCAAGCTGTGAAGCAAACATAAAGCTGTTGTTTTCGCAGATGTACACTCCGCCGTCAGTCAGAAAAGCTATCTTTACCACTTCTCCGTCCTCGTAGACAGGGATAAAGTAAAGCTCATCACCGAACTTAATCTCAGAAAGCTCGTCGACGTGTGTGACATCGATCTTCTGTGCTTCACCCTTTTCTTCACTTACGGTATGAGCTGCACTGAGACCGAAAGTTTCTAGCATCTTGAACATCTCGAGCGATGCAAGAAGCCTTGCCGCAGCACCCTCATCTCCGCCTGTCGGAATATACGCATCCATATCCGTGTCAATCGGAGCATCAAGTGAAATCGTGCCGAGCTTGCGGCTGAGAAACGCAGATTCTTTACCTGCCTCAAGCTTTTCGCGAAGCTTCGGTTTTATTTCAAGCATCTCAAGATTTTCAAAGATATAATCGATATTTTCATATTTCTGAATCAGTTCACCCGCAGTTTTAGGTCCTACGCCCGCTACGCCCGGAATATTATCCGAACTGTCGCCCTGCAAGGCTTTGAGTTCAATCATCTGTGCAGGCGTGACACCGTACTCTTCGGCAATCTTAGCTTTGTCATAAGCTACTGTCTGAGTCCTGCCCATTTTTGTAGATGCAAGCAAAACGGTAGTGTTATCGCTCACGAGCTGAAGGCTGTCACGGTCACCCGTAGCAATAAAGCACTTGTCCGTACCTTTCATCTGCACACTCAATGTGCCGAGAATATCGTCAGCTTCCCAGCCTGCCTTTTCAACGACTTTATAGCCGAGAAGCATAAGCAACTCTTTGAGCACAGGCATCTGCTCACAAAGCTCATCAGGCATACCTTTTCTGCCTGCCTTATACTCCGTGTACATCTCGTGTCTGAAAGTGGGAGCCTTGACATCAAAAGCTACCGCTACCCTGTCAGGCTCACAGTCGTCAAGCAGACGGTGAAAAATATTCATAAATCCGTAAATGCCGTTTGTGTATCTGCCGTCCTTTGTAGTGAGAAGTTTAATTCCGTAAAAAGCACGGTTAAGTATACTGTTTCCGTCAATAACAAGAAGTCTCATAAAAAAACCTCCGAATAAAACTATAAAATTATTATATCATACTTTTGACAATTATGGTATATTCGTGCTAAAATATTTTTTGGTGATTTTGTGAAAATTAGAAATTTAGAAATTAAAGGACACGCGGCACTTGCTCCCATGGCGGGAGTTGCAGACAGAGCCTTCCGCGAGCTTTGTACAAGCTACGGTGCATCATACGTAATCAGCGAAATGGTCAGCTCCAAAGGGCTCACCATGCAGGATAAAAAATCAAAAGAACTCCTCTTCCTTTCGGACAAGGAAAGACCTGCAGGTGCACAGATTTTCGGTGATAACCCTGAAATAATGGCGGAGGCTGCCCTGAAAACACTCAGCTTTAACCCTGACTTCATAGATATCAACATGGGTTGTCCCGCACCGAAAATAGCAGGTAACGGTGGCGGTTCCGCACTTCTTAAAAATCCTCCGCTGATAAGCGAAATAGTCGAGAGTGTCGTTAAGGTTTCCCCTATCCCCGTAACCGTTAAAATCCGTATCGGTTGGGATGCAGACACCATCAACGCTGTCGAAGTTGCAAAAAGGATAGAAGCAGCCGGTGCAGATGCATTAACAGTACACGGCAGAACACGCACGCAGATGTATGCTCCGCCCGTTTTTCTTAATGAAATCGCAAAGGTCAAGCAGTCTGTCAGCATCCCTGTCATAGGCAATGGCGACATCGTAGACGGAATCAGTGCCGAACGTATGCTCAGCGAAACAGGCTGTGACTTTCTTATGGTCGGCAGAGGTGCACTCGGAAGGCCGTGGGTTTTCAGCAATATTAACTCATGGTTTGAAACAGGTACGGTATCCGATGAGCCTGATATAGCCGAAAGAATGAGAGTTATGACCGAGCATATTGAGCTGATATGCAAGTACAAAGGAGAACGCGTCGGTATGCGTGAAGCAAGGAAACATGCCGCCTGGTACATCAAAGGAATAAGGGGTGCAGCAGCATTCCGTCAGGAAGTAGGGACACTTTCTGATATGGACCAGCTGCACGAGCTTGCACGTCGTGTCATCGCCTGTTCCGAATAGCCCGAAGCGGTATATGCACTTTTCGTGAATATTCAGAATGTTAAAAATATATCAAAGTGTGTTAAAAACTGTCCGTAAAGTCTTCTTGCTTTACAAATTTTCCACACAAATATTTAAAATTACTTGATTTTACGTTGAATTTTCCACATTTTCCACCGAATTTTCCACATAGTCAAGTGGCAAGCCTTTACGTAAAGTAATTTACTTTACACTCGATTTTATTCACGAATACTCAAATAAATACGATTTGTTAAAAAAATGAACAGAGTTACTTGCATTCATTCAGAATAATTTCTTAGTAAAACTATTGACAAAAGTGCAAAATATCACTAATATTTTGTAATGAGCAGATTATTATAATAATTATAAATAACTAAAGTTAAATACAAAGGAGTCTTTTTTATGTCAATCTTCGAAAAGTTACAGGAAATAATCGCTGATCAGCTCGAAATGGATGCTAATGACATCGCATACGACAGCAACATCCTTGATGATCTCGGTGCTGATAGCCTCGACGTTGTCGATCTTATTATGAGTATTGAAGATGAGTTCGGCATTGAAGTACCTGACGAAGCTCTTGAAAACATCCGTACGGTTGAAGATATGGTCAAGTTTATCGAGGACAACGAGTGATAAATCCCGACATATATTCCGTAAACATTGAAAGGTAGGAAATTTTAAAAATGGCACAGCAGAAGAAAATGGTTGAAGAAATCACGTCAATGGACGAAGATTTCGCTAAATGGTATACTGACGTAGTAAAAAAAGCAGAGCTTATTGAGTATACAAGCGTCAAAGGCTGTATGGTCATCAGACCTTACGGCTACGCTATCTGGGAAAACATCCAGAAGACACTCGACACTATGTTTAAAAAGACAGGTCACGAGAATGTCTGTATGCCGATGTTCATCCCTGAGAGCCTTCTCAACAAAGAAAAGGATCACGTTGAGGGATTTGCTCCTGAGGTTGCATGGGTTACATACGGCGGTAGTGAAAAGCTTGAAGAAAGACTTTGCGTAAGACCTACTTCAGAAACTCTTTTCTGTGAGCATTATGCAAATATCATCCACTCGTACCGTGATCTTCCCAAGCTTTACAATCAGTGGGTCAGCGTTGTACGTTGGGAAAAGACAACACGACCCTTCCTTCGTTCAAGAGAGTTCCTCTGGCAGGAAGGCCATACCATCCACGCAACAAGTGAAGAGGCTCAGGAAGAGACAATCCGTATGCTCAACGTTTATGCTGACTTCTGTGAGAATTATCTCGCAATGCCCGTCGTAAAGGGTGTAAAGACAGAGAAAGAGCGTTTTGCAGGTGCAGAGGATACATACACAATTGAAGCTCTTATGCACGACGGTAAAGCTCTTCAGAGTGCTACATCTCACTTCTTCGGTGACGGCTTTGCAAAGGCATTCAATATCCTTTACAGCGGTAAAGATAACAAGCAGCATCATCCGTTCCAGACTTCATGGGGTTGTACCACACGTCTTATCGGTGCAATCATCATGACTCACGGTGACGACAACGGACTCGTTCTCCCCCCTGCTGTCGCTCCCGTTCAGATGGTTATCATCCCCATCGCAATGCACAAAGAAGGTGTTCTTGACAAAGCTAATGAGCTTTACTCAAGACTTTCTGACGTTTGCCGTGTCAAGCTTGATGACAGCGATAACAGTCCGGGTTGGAAATTTGCAGAGTACGAGATGAAGGGTGTTCCTCTTCGTCTTGAAATCGGTCCTAAGGATATCGAAAACAATCAGTGTGTCATCGTAAGACGTGACAGCGGTGAAAAGATTTTCGTTTCTCTTGACGAGCTTGAAACTAAAGTTCCTGAGCTTCTCAAGGCAGTTCACGACGGACTCTACCAGAAGGCATATGACCGCCGTGCAAGTATGACATTCACAGCCAAGGACTTTGCAGAGCTCAAAGACATCGCAGACAACAAGCCCGGTTTCATCAAGGCTATGTGGTGCGGTGACAGAGCTTGTGAGGATCAGCTTAAGGAAGAAGCAGGTGTCACATCACGCTGTATCCCCTTTGAACAGGAAGAGATTTCTGACGTCTGTGTCTGCTGCGGTAAACCCGCTACAAAGATGCTTTACTGGGGCAAGGCTTATTAATTAACAGACAAAGGTTGTATCCCCGTGATACAGCCTTTTTTCTTATGAGGTGAAACTATGAATCATAATTTCAGAGGGAAATGGATAGGTGCGGATATGACTGTCGAAGACAGATTTGCACCTGTTTTTAAAAAAGACTTCAATCTTTCAAAAACAGTAAAGACAGCAAAAATAGCAATCTGCGGTCTCGGACTTTTTGAGCTGAAAATAAACGGCAGACTCCCTGATGACACAATTCTCAATCCGCCGCATTCTCAGTATACGCAGACTGTTTTTTACAGAGTTTTTGATATTACAGATCTCCTTGAAAAAGGTACTAATACAATCACAGTTGAACTCGGTCACAGCTTTTTCAACGAAACGACTTCTGTCTGGAACTGGGATGAAGCTGCGTGGCGTTCAGCACCTAAGCTGATTGCGGATATCGATATAACCTGTGATGACGGCGAAGAGCTCTCCTTCTTTACTGACGAAAGTTGGCTTGTGACAAAAGACGGCAACACTACAGCAAACAGCATCTACTACGGAGAAACATATGATGCTCGTCGCAATGATTTCGGGTGGGACAACGCAATCGCAGTCGATGCACCTGCTGGAAAACTTAAGGAACACACAGAGCCGTTCATCCGTCGTATAAACGAGTATAAGCCGAAGAGCATCACTCGCCTTGACGACGGTTGCATCGTGATTGAATCTCCCGAAATGATAACCGGCTGGGCAAAAATCCGCATTGATGCCCCCAAGGATACAGTAGTCACGATCACCTATAACGAACAGCTCACAGAAGACGGACATCTTCAGAAAATCGGCAAATACGAAGGTCACGACGGAAACTGGTGGCCTGACGATTATAATCAGCAGGACCGCTTTATAAGTAACGGTGAACCGTTCTTCTTTGAGCCGAAATTCAGCTATAAGGGCTTCAGGTACATACAGATTGAAAATCACGAAAAGGATATCTCAGCAGACGATATAACAATCTACAGAACAGCAAATGACGTAAAAACCATATCCGACTTTGAGTGTTCTGATCCTCTTGTAAACGAGCTGCACACCCTTATGAGAAGAACTCTGCTCAACAACTTCCAATGGAAGCCGACAGACACACCCGTTTGGGAGAAAAACGGTTGGTTGGGCGATGCAAACTGTGCACTTGAAACAATGTTTTATAACTTTGATATGAGTGAGTATATGCGACAGTTTGTGGAGCTTATGGACGACTGCTTCCACGATTTTGGCAAAGTTCCCGTCATTGTACCTACTCAGGGTTGGGGAAACGGAAACTCACCCGTATGGAACACCATTTTCGTTTTCGCTACAGAGGCGCTCATCAACTTCTGCGGTAATAAAGAGTTTGCTCAGAAGCTCTATCCTGACCTTCGCAAGTTTGCACTTGATGACATCAGGGACATTGAAGGCTTTGGCGGCACATGGAGAGAGCGTGAGCTTTCAGACTGGCTCGCGCCCGCAAACGATGAATTCGGTGAAATGATCTGTGATCCGTCAGAGGGTGCAGAAATCTGCTGTACAGCATACGTTTACGCGATGCTCAGATCAATGGCACGTATCTCAGCTATCCTCGATAATGACGATGAAAACGAATATCTCGCACAGGCTGAGAAAATCCGCAAGGCTTTCAATGAAAAGTTCTACAACAAAGAAAAGCAGATTTACGAAACCTCCGTATGGAATCCGAAGGGTAACCGCAGACAGTACAGACAGACTTCAAACCTTCTGCCTCTTTCTTTCGGAATGGTTGATGAGGAAAATAAAGCTGCAGTAGTTAAAAATCTCATTGACGATATCGTGAGTCACGACTATCATCTCGACACAGGCTGCACAGGAACAAAACACCTGCTCCCCGTACTTTTCAACTCAGGACACGCTGACATAGCGTATAAGGTGCTTTCGCAGACATCCTATCCGTCTTGGGGATATTGGATAAAATGCGGTTCAACGAGTGCGTGGGAAGCGTGGGAGCCGTCTTCACGTTCACTCGACCACTACTTCCTCGGAACTTACGATGAAGCTCTCTTCTCACACATAGGCGGCATTCGTAACGTGAAAGACAGCTACAGAAAATTCACCATAGCACCCGAAACGGAATGCGGTATGCAGTGGGCTAAAACAAGGCTCAACTCCCCTCTCGGCACAATCCGCTGCGAATGGAAGAAAGAAAACGGATTGACCTCAGTCGAAGTTGAAATCCCCGAAGGAGCAACAGCTGAAATCATCCTGAAAAACGGAATCAATGAAACAAAAAATGGCGGGGTTTATAAGTATACTTTAATTGATAATAAACCGTAAAAATTGAAACTGAATTTATAATTATCATCTCATTCTTCGTTCATGCAATAGCACATCCCCGAAGGCATAGCCCTCAGGGATGTGTTTATCTTTATATAAGTGTATTTTCGGTTACATAGCGTACACTGACTGACCGTAATCTGACCAGAATTCAACCGTAGTTATCTTCCACATTTCAGGATACATTCCTACGTACATTACATTACCATCAAAATCGGTATATGGGACAGTTCCGCTTAATACCTGGGCATAGAATTCAAAATAATCGTAATTTCCCTCCGGAGCAAATTCGTAAGTTTTGTATCCCGGATATTCTTCTCCGCCCATATAGGCATGAGTATTAGGAAACTCAATTTCGAGGAGATATCCGATTTCCTCAAACTGATGCATCCACTCATGTACAGCGACCGCTGTAGACTCTAACGAAGGTACTGTCGGATCTTCGAACATTACCTGTGCGCAGGGATCGCAAAGATCAAACGTAGAGTAACCGTATGATACTCCGGAAATGCTCATTGTATTAAGTCCGAGTACAACAGGAGTATTGAAGTACATATCCTCATTACAATTACGATAACAGTTCTCTTCGCCACCCGACTGAACCGTAGTAATAACTGAATCATAGGAGTTGTCAGAATTGTACTTATGAATATCCTGTACTACTGTTTCATGATCAAGGTAAAAGAAATTATTCTCTTCATCGTATGTAAGAACTCTCTCTTCATCTATGAAATACAGATCGATCTGTATATCAACATTATGCTCTGAAATATCTTCAACTACGTGTTCAAAATTATATACCACATTCTCAAGAAGCTCTCTTCCCGATTCATCCATTCTTAAATCTAAATTTTCATAGATTACTTTCGGGTATCCCAACCAGAGTATTTGGTGAACTACCTTTTCTCCGGAGGGTGTATGATCCTGATTCTGATACTGGCTTACTGCCTTATTGATAATATCCCATGCATATGAATCTTCATTGATAACATCTTCTGTAATGTATGAATCTGAATCTCTGTCAATCAATGATACCACACGTGATCTTACTGCTGCCACATTCATACAACCCGTCATCATAAGCATCAATGAAAGAGTGAGTGCCATGGCCTTAATGATCTTACTTGTTTTCATAAAATACACTTCCGTTTCTTCAGTATAATCAAAGTTGTTTGTTTACGGCGTTTTCAGAATTCTGTTTTGTTTTGCTCCGTTGACTAAATTATATGTCACCGTTTCAGAATGCTGTAAAACAGTTTTTCCATAATTTTACTTCTGTTAAAACGGAAGAAATAGTTAATTATCAAATCAAAAATAAAGTCGGTGATATTTCATTCTGAGTAAAATATCACCGGTTTTTATATCCGTTATACTTGTTCTATTGAGTAAATAGTCCACTGTTCTCTGCCGTTTATATTCTTGAGTTCGGCAGTGATTATGTACTTACCTATCAGAGTTGCTCTTTCATCTATCGAGGTAGTACCTACGGGTGCTGAATAGTATTCGCCTGTCACTTCATATTTTTTGCCAACCACTTTATACGAAGACAACGTTGCAAAGTAATTAACATTTTCAGAAACAGGCAAAGACTTTCTGTAAATCTTGCCGTTTTGTAAATAAGACTTTGACGAAGAATAATCAGGATCAAAGTTTATATTGAGGATATTAAGGCAAATCCACTCAACGCTTGAGGCATTCATTACTCTGTAGTCTTTTCCGAATCTTCCGGCAGGGTCTTCCGTAGTGGGATTTCTGAGTATATCCTTATAGAAGTAATCATAACCCCATGAAGCTACTTCACCTGTAAGCATATAGTCCACGGCATATGCTGTAGTCGCTGACCCGGAGTCATATTCCGTAAAATTAATCGCAAGAAGAAGGTCTGCAAGCTCTTCGAAATCAGATTCTGTAGCCTCTATATCAGGCTTTCCTCCCTGCGTAGGAGACTCCGACTCGGTCGGGTCTTCTGATGGTGTTATAGGCACGTGCTCTACTTCAGGTTCGCCTGATTCTTCAGGAGGCGTGTTCGGCTGAAGAAGGGTGTCATTTGATCCGATGTTAACACGGTATGCCGCCATCAGATTATCATCATCTACTTTTGCATCTATTATGATTACATCAGTATTATTTCCCGCTGTGAGATCAACCAGAGTGATGCGATACTCACCGTCATCAAGAGTCAGATAATACGATGAAGCTGATGACTCATCCACCAAAATTTCTTCTTTAATATTAAGATTTCTCAAAAATCCGCCTATAAGGAATCTTTCCACCTTGATGCCGTATTTCTTCGCAGGAAAATACTTTGCGTTATATACTACAAGCTCCGTTTCCTTTTTAAGCACCGGAAATTCATCGACAGATACGTATGTAACACCCTCAGCATCAAGCTCGGACTTATTAATTGCACTTACGATTCCCACGGTAGTTACACTCGCAAGAATCAATATCACCAAAGCAATCACTACTGCTATTACAGCAAATTTTTTCTTATTCTTCGGCGGTTTAGGAGGATTTCCCGAAGACATATCGGGAACCTGCAGATACGTCAAAGAGTCATCGTCAGGATAGACCGGATCGTAGTTATGAACAAACTGAGTCGCATCCGGGACTGAATTGTCAGGCAATACATATGTAGTTTTAGGATCAAAAGATACATTACCGTTCTGAAAGCTACCGGGAATGCCTGCCTGAGTAACAGAATTATTGTTTACAAAGCGATTCTGAGTACCTACAGTTACATTTGATCTTTGCACGTCAAGGTTTTTCGGCGGCTGTCCCTGCCAGAATTCTTTAGGCGTTGATTTTGGTGGCTGAGGAGTTTTTTTAGAAGGTGGCTGTCCTGTTATCCACTCTTTTTTTGAATTCTGTCCGTTTGCAGGTGTTCCGCACTTAGAGCAGAATTTCATATCGTCCGGTATATTATTGCCGCAGTTTGTGCAAAACATTTCACTCGCCTCACTTTATCGTACAATCCTGATTGTATATCTGTAAATTTTACTTATTGTACCACAATGCTTTATAAAAAGATAGATATTTATCAGATATTTTTCCCGCACAGCATTGTACCGCTAATACTTTACAATCATATCATAAACCTTTCACTTTCTCCGCTGTAATCCTGCTTTTACAAAAACCGCGTGAGACCGAACATCTTCAATCTCACGCGGTTTTTATATATACATTATTCGCCGGCAGCTTTTTTAATAATACAAATTTTTAAGAGTGCCGATCATATCAAGCTTTTTCATTTTCTTTTTCATAAAATAAGTCGTCAGAAAAATACTTATAAATAACAGCAAAACAGCTACTGCTACCACTACCCATATCTTCCAGATCCCTCCGGTTGTCACACGGCTGTCTGAATCGTATATCGCAAATGTAGTAGTTGTAAGCGTAAGCGTAGCAAACGCAGTCATAACACAGTTCGTGACAGCTATATAATTTCCCTCTTTTCTGACCGCTTTGAGTACCGCTCCTATGTCTGAACCAGCAGAACGCATCAGAGCATATATGCCGGTATTTGAATTAATATTTGCAAAAACGCAAACAAACACAGAGAGAACTGAAATCACGACAAGAGGAACAGCCACTACAAAAAAGTAAAATTCCGAAGCAAAACTGAATTCAAACAATTCGGAGCTGCAGGAAGCAAACCCCTGCCCACTATAGTTTCTGATTATGTCAAACATCATCACGATTATTACAAAAACGAGCAGCGTAACGCTCGTTGTAACTATCATACTGATATAGTTCATTAGATTGCTTGAAAAAATGCCGGTTGCCACGAAATGCTCTATACCTTTTCTTCTGTATTTTTTGGGAGATGCTGTCATCGTTCTTATACCGTTATCAGTTGCCAATTTTGTTTTCAGAGCTGACGCTACCTGAGAGACCGAAATACCTCTGTATACTTTTGCAGAAAACCTGACTACCAGCAGCGATATTATCAGTACCGATACAAAAAGTGCTGACACAGAAATATTGATATTTACCGGAAAAGGAGAAAAATTACGTTTTTCAAAAAACATCTTTGCAATCAATCTGACCGCATAGATACATACCGTTCCGCAAATAATACCGAGCGGTACCCCGTAGGAAATAATATATTTCGTTTCTACTCTGACGTATTTCTTTATCCCTCGCATTGTATCTCCTGCTCCAAGCATCGTTATCAGAAAACCTCTCCGTGATTTTTTACACAATCTGAACACTATCGAAAGTACTGCATTCACCATAAACAACACTACCAACGAAAGCAGGATAATCGTTGATGGCATATTTTCAACACTTGCCGTCGGTGAAAAAACGGAATCCGCATTTTCGGCCTGTGGCAAAAGCATTAAGTTTTCACTCTTAAGCTCGTTCAAATAACCTTCAATATGCGAAGACGAGGGCGACTCTTTGAGTTGTCTTTTTTTATCTTCGAGCTCTTCAATATCTTCGTCCGTCAATCCATACTTTAAATAATATAAAAACTCTCCTGTGTATTCACCGATTTCAGAAAGATTGGAAATATTGTTTTTCAGAAGTTGTGAAAAACTTATGCCAATAACCTCCTGAGAACTGTTTACCAGAAATGTTAAATAGTTTGTGCTCAATGTCAGTGTCAGCAGTAAAGCAGCTGTGGTCACCGCTGTCGTAATAACAAGCAGAAAGAACTCTGTCTTTTCTTTCCTAAATCTTTTTTTAGCCAAAGTTTTGTAAAACTTCATTTTACATCACCACATCTTTGTTGTTTATATCCGAAACAATTTTTCCGTCTTCAATACGGATTATTCTGTCGGCAGTGGCTGCAATGGATTCGTCATGAGTAATGATTATAAGCGTCTTATTCTCTTGTTTGCAAATTCCCTTCAGCAAACTTACAACCTCGCGGCTGTTTTTTGAATCCAGATTACCTGTCGGTTCATCTGCAAGTATCAATGACGGAGAGGCTGCAAGCAGTCTTGCAATTGCAACACGTTGCTGTTGTCCACCGGAAAGCTGATTCGGCAAATAAGATCCTTTATCCTGCAAGCCTAATCGATTCAAAATTTCTGTAATCTTTTTAAAGTCAGGTGTTCTGCCGGATGCAACCAACGGATAGGCAATATTCTCTTCGATATTGATAACCGGAATCAGATTAAAAAATTGAAAAACCATTCCGATTTCTTTACATCTGAAATGCGAAAGAGTATCATCATCAAACGCATAAATATCGCATCCGCCTATGTAAACCTTTCCCTTAGTAGGTTTTTCAACACCTGCAATCATATGCATCAGAGTCGATTTTCCCGATCCGCTTGTTCCTACAATTGCAACAAACTCACCTTTTTTTATTTCAAGTGAAATATTGTTGGCTGCAGGAAAAGTGTTAGCAAAACCGTTTTCATAAATTTTGGTAACACTTTCAAGCCTTACGGCAGTTTCTTTATCCAACAATTCAATTTCAGCATATTTTCTCCTTTTCCTCATATGTACCGTCTCCTTTTTGCTTTAAGATTAAATGCCGTACAGTTGTTTTTCGGTTTTATAAGATATGTCCCAAAAAGATTTACCTTTTCCGGTAAATATCTCTGTCTATAAAATAACAAAAAGCAACCGGAAACGGTTGCTTTTTGCACAAACGGTTATTATTCTAACTTCAATGGTATCATAATCTCGGTAATAAAAAGATTATCCTCCAGACATCGATTTACGAAACCTCCATATTTATCTACAGTTCTGTCAATTCTTCCTAAGCCAAAGCCATGATTTTTTCCCTTTGACGAAATGAATTTATTACCTGATTTTTTAGGACTTTCTTTTACTGTGTTTGCTATATTTATATAAAATTGTCCTTTAAAGACTTCAACATTAAGACGGATAATCCTATCCTTTTCATTTTCTATTTTTCCGCAAGCATCTATTGAATTATCGAGCAGATTACTTAAAATAACACAAAGATCAACGTCATTTATTTTACAATTCTCAGGCAGGGAAAATTTCGTCTCACAATATATATTCTTGGTTTTACATACTGCAAGTTTACTTCCCACAACCGCATCCACGACAACATTTCCCGTTTTGACAAACGTATACAAAGAATCAAGATCATTTGATAATTCCCTTATGTAATTCCCAAGTTCTTCAACATTACCCAACTCAAGAAATGCATTCATAGTCTGAAGCTGATTTTGGTAGTCATGCCTCCAACCACGTATAACCTGATAAATATTTTTAATCTCTTCATAATGCTTTGCAACAAGATCAGCCTCATATGGAGTCAATCGCTTTGCCGATCTATCACTAATTTTTATGCAAAAAGCAATAAAAAGTATAATATATACAACAATAATAATATAAGACAGAATCGATAAGATCCAAGAAATCATAATTATTCACCTTTGTAATACTTAATGAATCTCATATTAACATCATTATACATTCGCCTTGAAACAGGTACTGTTTTCCCGTTATCAAGGAACAAATCTGTTTTTGATAGCTTTAAAATGTGCTTAAGATTAACAATATAGGACCTGTGGCAATAAACAAATGTCTCATCAAGCAAATCTTTGATTTCTGAAATTGATAATTTTACAGTATACTCTTTGCTCTTACAATACAAAGTGCAGGAGTGACCAAATGCTTCAACGTAAAACAAATCCTTCAAATTAATTCGCAGATTTTCACTATCTACATTAACAAGGATGTACGTTTCTTTTTTGTTGCAACTGTCATACGCTTTTGAAAGAACCTCAAAAAACTTTTCTTTTTTTACAGGCTTAATTAAGTAGTGCAGTGCAGATACATCATAACCACGTGAAAAATAGTCAGTAAATCCGGTTATGAAAATAATCTGCACGCCGTCGTTGTTCTCACGGATTTTCTCCGCAAGTTCAACACCGTCCATCGCTTTCATCTGAATATCAAGCAATAGAATATCAAAACTTTTGTCTTCCTCATATTTAAAAAGAAACGCTTCTGCACTTGAAAAACCGGTAATTCTGACCGCGGTACCCGTCATCGCGGACCACTGCTGAGTCAATGAAGTCAGATATTCAATTTCAACCGATTCATCATCGCAAACAGCAATATTCAGCATCGTGATCATTTCCTTTCGACTACAATATAAACCTGAGAATACTGTAGTGCCTTTTTGATATTCCTTATCCCGGATTTTATGTCAGTATCAGTTCATTTGCGTTGGGACAACCAGGCAACCGTCTCGACTGTCATTTTTTCATTCGGAACAGAAAACTCATTATTACCGTCATTCCCATCATAACAGATGGGAATGCGGAACTTAATCTTTTTCAGAATCTGCCCGTTTTCAGTCGGTTCCGGGTTTATTTCAATGCGTTCAATAATGCTACCGAGAAACTCTTTCTTTTCAGCATCGGTGAACTTTGGGTATATTATATCAAAGAATAATAGAAATTGATATACCTTTTTCTGAGAAATTTTATCTTTACGAATATTTTCAAGCCGTTCATAGACAGCAGATAACTCTTTTTCCGCCTCGGCTATATCACGGTACAATCCGTTAAGCCTTAATTGCATATCATCGTATTTCTTATTATAGAACTCATCAAACACATCAAGGCTATCTATAGTTTTACCGAGCTTTTCTTTTGCCATATTAAGCTGACGGAGTTTTTTGTTGAGACTATCTATCTCCGTTTCTATTTCAGCAGTATCAATCCTTGTATTTATCTTTTCTTTGATTGCTTCCTCAAACTTTGGATTTTTTACTATTTTTGATACAAATTCTTCAACGGCTGAATTAACCCTTTCCTGATGAATCTGCTTTTTGTAGGTGCATTTATGACCGTCAAACTCCAAGCGATGCTTACAGGCATAATACCAATAATCGCGGTAAAATGTGCCGTCCTTTTTTCTCTTTCTGTTAACACTTCCGTACATGGGTTGTCCGCATTCGGGACAGCAAACTATACCTGAAAGCAAATGCTGATGCTCAAGACTATAGATTTTTTCATTCTTTATACCTGTTTTCTTTCTCTTCTTCTGTGCTAAAAGCCAATCTTCTTCAGATATAATGGCATCATGCACACCGTCATAAATAGGATATTCGTCTTGTTTAACAATGTGGTACTCGTTTCTCGCTCCGTTAACCTTTTCAGTTTTTCTTCTGCCGTAGGCTAACTTACCACAATAAACAGGATTATCTAAAACAAGCTTAACAAAGTGTGCGGAGAATGTGCTGAGAGTACCGTTCTGCCTTTGCTTCTTTTTATAGCCGTGCTGATTAAGATATTTAGCAATACCATTCGCTCCCATATTGGTATGAATGAACTTGTCATAGATAACTCTGATAGCCTCGGCTTCATCCTCTGCAATCTTCAATTCGCCCTTATCAAGATAGTAACCGTAAGGTGCAAAACCGCCGTTCCATTTACCTTCTCTTGCTTTTTGCTTTCTTCCTTCCATAGTCTGAACAAGAATATTCTCACGCTCGATTTCAGCAACAGCAGACAAGACAGAAATCATCAGCTTACCGCTGTCCTTTGAGCTGTCTATACCGTCCTCAACACAAATAAGATTTGCACCGTAGTCCTGCATAATCTGCAAAGATGAAAGTACATCAGCGGCATTTCTGCCGAAACGTGATAACTTGAATACAAGCACAAAATCTATACTATCCTTTCCACTTGCAATATCATCAAGCATCCTTTGGAAATCAGGTCTGCCGCCAATATTTTTACCTGATTTACCTTCATCACTGTATTCACCGGTAATATGCATTTCCTGATACTCGGCATATTTACGGAGTTTTTCTCTCTGTGCATCAAGACTGTAGCCATCAACCTGCATAGAGGTTGAAACACGGGTGTAGATATAACAATTTTGTCGTTTCATAAAAATTCATCTCCTGACTTTTTTGATATCTTGATTATATTTTTATTATATATATTCGACAAATGTGCGAGGCAGGAGCAACCTGCCTCACTATTTTTATGCAGACTGTTTTTCAACTTTCACATCCGCTTCTGACTTTACAATATCATCAAGCATCGGCCCGTATTTTTCTACCATTCGTGCAAGGAAATCGGCTATTCTGTCAAAGGCTGCGTTTTGTTCCGCAGTGAATATACTTGTATCAATATAAAAACCGCACTCACCTTTAGTACTTCTTAAAACCTCATTAAATGCTTCTTTTGTATTTTTATAAAATTCAATTATTCTTCTTATAATTTATTCCTCCTTATCTTACATCCCGTGAATAACCAAGGTTTCTGTTTTGTGTTTTATTTTTCTGCTGCTGTTCGATTTCAAGAATTGTGCCTATTTTGTTTTCTATCGCAGGCTCGGATATTTCAATTCTTTCGCAGGTGTTGATGTCCTTACGAAGAATTTTCAGCCTTTCAGAAAACAAGCTGATAGTATTTTTTATTTCTGCAATTTCCTTTTCATCACCTTTGCGAACAGCAGATTTTAATTTGTTGCGGCAGATTCTTCGGGCTTCTGTTACCTCTGCCATTTCGTCTATACATTCCTGCTTAAATGCCTGTAACTGCTCATCAGTTTCAATATCGTTATGACACAAAAGATTCTGTTGCTCAATCAATCGGTCAAGCTTTATAATTTCTCTTTGCAGATATTTTTCGATATAGTAGTTTTCTTTAGG
>JAGBFD010000137.1 GCA_017936645.1 Clostridia bacterium | reverse complement strand
GCCAATTAGTTTCAAGAATCAAATAGCGTATATCTGTTAAAAAGAGCAGTTCAAAACGAACTGCTCTTTTACTTATTTTATAAGGCTTCTTACCTCTTCCTCAGCAATCATAAGGTCATCAATTATCATTCTCTGATACTTCGTAAATTTCTTACTGTCGCAGGAGCGTGACCAGAGGCTCATCGGCACTCCGACCTTGTTCATATGATACTTCGCTGTCTGCGGATAAGCAAGAGCTTCAAGGAAAGCGCAAAGGCAGAGGAAATTCTGCACTGTCTGAGCTTTTTTCTCGTCCTTATCGTAATTATCGCAGAGCCATGCGTAAAGGTCGGGATGGAAGTTAGCCATAATTCCCGAAAAACCTGCAGCACCATTTTTAAGAGTGTAAAGAAGAGTCTGGGAGTTTGCGTTATAGAGTCTTATTGATGTACCCTTGATCTGCTCAAGACGGCGGTCAAGCTCGTCAGGATCGCAGCAGGTATCCTTGATGAATGTAAATCTGCCTGTTGAGATGCACCAATCGAGAATTTTCTCTGTAAGAAGACGCTTATACGGATAGGGGCACTCATAAATACCGATTGCGATATCCTCGGGAAGCTGAGAAAGAAGCTTCTCAGCATTTTTAATCCACACATCGTCACCGTCGTTATGCAAGTCAAGACGGTTGCTTACCCATACGATAGCATCAACACCTGTCTCAGCAATGGCTGTAAGCTCACGCACCTGTGCATCCATATCGTCAGAAGTGTGTCCTGATGCAACAACTGAAACGTCTTTTCCGCTTGCCCTTACAGTTTCAACAACGGTTTTTGCGATTTTCACCTTTTCTTCAAGTGAAAGATAAATCATTTCACTTGACTGACAAACTGCGAAAATGCCTGTACAACCGTTTTCGATATACCAGTTTGTGATATTTCTGACCGCCTCATAATCGACTGTATTATCATCGTGATAAGGAGTTATCATCGTAGGGAATGTACCAAAATTGATATCTTTCATTTTAAACTACCTCATTTCAAATATTATAATATGATTTGTACCACTGTACAAACCTTTCTAAACCGTCTTCAATGGAAGTCGACGGTTTGAAGCCGAACTTTTCAATAAGCGGAGTAACGTCCGCATAAGTCTGATAAACATCACCCGGCTGCATCGGAAGGAACTCTTTTTCAGCCGTTTTACCAAGTGCCTTTTCAAGCGTTTCGATAAAATACATAAGCTTTTCGGGAGAGTTATTGCCGATATTGTAAACAGTAGCCCTGTCACCGTTTTCGTCTTCTTCTGGAGGATTACAAAGCATATTTTCAATACCTCTTACGATGTCGTCAATGTACGTAAAATCACGATACATATCACCGTTATTGAATATCTTTATCTTTTCGCCGTTCATAATCTTATCGGTAAATCCGAAATAAGCCATATCGGGTCTGCCGAACGGACCGTAAACCGTAAAAAATCTGAGACCCGTAGATGGTATACCGTAAAGATGACTGTATGTATACGCCATAAGTTCATTTGACTTTTTAGTAGCCGCATAAAGAGAGATAGGCTTGTTTACATCGTCGTCAGTTGAAAACGGTGTCTTCTGCTGATTACCGTAAACCGAACTGGATGAAGCATAGAGAAGATGCTCTACCGGATTATGTCGGCACGCTTCAAGGATATTAAAAAAGCCGATCACATTCGACTCGATATACGCCTGAGGATTGTCAATTGAATATCGTACTCCCGCCTGTGCAGCAAGGTTAACGACTATATCAAACTTATTCTCAGTAAAAACTCTGTCAACCGTTTCCTTGTCTGCAAGATTGCCCTTTACAAAGGTAAAATTCTGAAATCCGTTAAGAATATCAAGTCTTGCATATTTGAGATTAATGTCATAATAATCGTTGATATTGTCAAATCCAACGACTTTCATACCCTGTTCAAGAAGCTTTTTACTCAGATGAAATCCGATAAAGCCTGCAGCTCCCGTAACGAGTATTTTTTTAGAAGTATCAAGAGACTTATACATACTCATTCACCACTCCCCTGTCCGTAGTATTATATACCCGCAGATATATAAAATCAAGAGAAATGCATAAATAAAGCCTGTAAGAGTCGTAATCTTACAGGCTTATGATTATACTGTTGAATTAAAAATCGAGAGATACCAATCGAGCTTTGAAGCAACTATCACAAGATAAGCGATATAAATAACGAGCAGTACCACACCCTGCCAACGTCGGAATTTTTTAGCAATAACCGTTGGCACAAGTGCAATCAACGAAACGAGAATACAAACAGGAAAATCTAGATAAATATTCTGTGCCGATACAGGAAGTACTCCTCCGTAGATAAATGAGCAGATAGGTAGTATAAGTGCTATATCAATAATATTTGCACCGATTACGTTGCCCACGGACATAGACGGCTGCTTTTTAACTACAGCTGTGACAGCAGTAACAAGTTCGGGTAAAGAAGTGCCTATCGCCACCATTGTAACGCCGACAACTGATCCTGAAACGCCCCAGCTTACTGCAATTTTACCACCGTTGTTAACAAGAAGCCTTGAGCCGACCACTATAAAAACCGCACCGGCCACAATATAGAAAATATTTTTAGCCACAATTTTCTTATCGATCTTTGCCTTTTCCTCAAAATAATCATCGATATCGGTTCTGGCATTTTTTATGCTTTCCGCTATGAAAGAAACGAATATAACAAGAAGAACAATGGATGCTTTTAACGATAATGACCCTTTGAATGCAAGTACCAGAAGTGCCACCACGGTGACGCCCTGAAGAACAGCTTTATAACTGAACTTTTTACGATCGACTTCAGTAGGGTCAAACATAATACCAAACGCCATTATCATTGCGGTATTGCATATCACTGAACCGACTCCGTTGCCGATAGCCATTCCCAATTCTTCCTGAGCAAGCAACTGGGCATCCGCGACTCCCGAACGCAGGAGCTCATGCCCTTCTACTGCTGCCATTGCTGAAACTATAATCTCAGGCAAAGTCGTCGCTATGCTTACAATAGTAGCACCTACAATAAACTTCGGTATACCCGTGACCTCGGCAATCCAAGCCGCACCGTCTACGAACCAATCTCCGCCTTTTATAATCAGTATCACACCGACCACAAAAAGCAGATACATCAGAACGGTTTCCATATATCCACCTAAAAAATCAGTATATCTTCACACCCTGCGTCAATAATAGATAAGAGGAGTGACAGATATGCCTGAAATTTACCTTCCTGAAAAAATTATCTTTGAAAGAAATGTCCTTGATAAATTCAGCCCTGAAGAAGCTGAACGAGCTATACTGATAAGTGACAGCGAAATTTTAAAAAATTGCGGAACACTTGATAAAATACTTAATAAAAGCATGAGAATGATATCACAAGTAAATCTGATTGTCAACACTAACGTGTACGAACTGTACAGACAGGCAGCAGAGATATTTTACTCTGGAGAGATCGATCTGATAGTAGCTATAGGATCTTCTGCTGTCATAGACTGCGGTATGCTGCTCTCACATCAGAGCAGAGCAAAATTTACTGCTATCCCCTGTTGTTCGGCGTGTTCAATGACTGATTTTGAAGCTGACAGGTATCACCATTACCGTCACTCACCGAATACAGTTATCCTTGACCCTGCATTGACTGAGTGTCTGCCTTCAGGAATGATCGCCTATGATGCTATGTCGAGCTTCGCCTATGCTGTGGATACGGTCGCCTCTAATGACAATATCATCGTAAGAAACCTCGCCATTCACGGTGCTGTTGAGATTTACCGTAACATCATCCCCGCATACCGCGGAAACATAACTGCGATAGAAAAACTGCTTTATGCAATGTACTTTGCAGTTGCCGCACACCGCAACTTTGCAGAGGCAGGAAACTCTTATCTTAACAGAGTGAGCAGTTTTTTCTCAGAATTCGGTTACTCCAAATCATCTGTCTGTGCATTAGTTTTCCCCAATATCGCAGAATACGATGAAAATTTATTTCGCAACGGACTTTTTGAAACAGCAAAGGCCGTCGGCATCGCAAAGGATGACGACGACCCGTATTATGCAAATACTGAGCTTATAGACAGAATGCGCAAGCTGCAGGCAAGTGTGGGGATTCCGCGTGCCGTATCAGGCTTTAACCTGACAGAGAATGCATATCAGTCACGCAAGATACACAGTAATATACCCGACACACTTCTTGACTTGTGCTATTATGGTAGTTTTAAGTTTATGAAGTTGTAGTTGCATAATTTTATAATCCTCGTTCTTAACCATATAAAATCACCGCAAACTCCATAACAGGGTTCGCGGTGATAAAAGCTTAAAACACTCAACGGTTATCCAGAGAATCGCTCCATTTTGCATTTCCTTGACCGTCATATGTTATAAAAGTATTCTCATCAACAGTAATTTTCACATATTGAATCGGAGCTATACTTTCACATTCGCATGTTATCGGGAGACCTTCGGGTAAAGAAAGAGATACTTCCACATAATCTTCTTTGTATACATATTTAATATCTGCCCCCGTTACATAACTATTCAACGGCGACGCATCACAATCTGTAAAATCAGCCGAATAAACACATTGACCTTCATATTCACAAATGTCATCATTCAGATAAAATGTGTATTTAGCTTTATAGAGTTCACCATGATTAATGTGTGAATCTCCATTATAACTGCAAGAGTGTGTATACACTTCGCAAGTGATTTTAGCATCTGAACTGATATCTTCATAGTCTCCCAAAATCCAAATTTTGACACCTTCAACAAAAGGATGGAAGTCACCTTCCGGTAAAAGAGTCCAGGAGTTTTCACCTTCACCAGAATCTACAACATTCTTTTCAGTCGTAGTACTACTCGTACTCTCCGACGTACTTGACTCCTCCTCAGAGGTGTCACTTGTTGTATCAGCCGTGCTTGCTTCATCTGTCGACAGAGCATCAGTACCGACTACAGCAGCAGTCTGCTCAGTTTCGGATGGTTCGCTCGGACTGTCAGGAGTACGTCCTGATCTGCCGAAGATGGCTATTCCTGTAATTACAGCCGCTACTATCAGCACAGCCACTATCGCAACGATAATGATAACAGGCTTTGAACCGTTTTTCTTAGCTTTCGGTTCAGGGACTACCGTTTCGCTGATCGTAGTTACGGGAATATCCTGTGTAACCTCCCTCGGTGTAAATGAAGGTGCAGCTGTGTGAGGATCATTTTCAAAACGCTGAACAGGTGCAACGGTCACCTTTCTCTCAGGCCTGACAACATTTTCATCCGTCTCCACGGTAGTCAGAGCGTTATACAGCTCGTCCATCGACTGGAATCTGTCTTTAGCCTCTATGTTCAAACCTTTAAATATAGCTCTTTCAACATACGGAGCTATGCTGATACCCATCTGTGAAATCGGCTCGAGTGCTTCCCCTGCGAGTCTGTCAAAGACCTGCGGAGGTGTCTTACCCGTTATACACTTATAGAGAGTAGCACACATCGCATAGACATCAGTCCACGGACCCTGCTTACCTCTCTTATGATACTGCTCTTCGGGTGCATAACCGTGCTTGAGAACTATCGACAATGATTTCTCATCGTCATCGTAAACTTCTCTTGCGGCGCCGAAATCTATGAGCTTTATACCTTTTTTGTTTATCATTATATTGTCAGGGCTGATATCTCTGTGGATGACATGGCCTTCATGCACCTGACTCATAGACTTGATAAGAGGCAGGAAAAGGCTGACTGCATCTTTTGAAGAGAGCGTACCGTTTGTCTTCAGGTGCTCCTTCATAGTGATGCCCTCTACGAATTCCATTACGATATAAGCCGTATTATTTTCTTCAAAATATTCTCTGACTCCTACGACATGCGGGATATTTTCAAGCTTCGCAATAGTGCGTGCCTCGCTGAGGTACTTTTTAAGACCTATACGGAAACATTCACCTTTATCACCGCTGAAAACGCTCAATGCAGTCTGACTCGGTTTGCGTGTAGAAAATGCTGACGGAAAGTACTCCTTGATCGCAACTTTACGCTCAAGCGTTTCATCCCATGCAACATATGTAGCTCCAAATCCGCCATAGCCTAAAACTTCGCCTATGACGTATCTCTCTCTGATCAGAGTACCCGGTCTCAAAAACAACGACTCTTCAGCAGGCTGATCATTGACGTGTCCGCAGAACGGACAGACCTTGATCTCATCAGAAATGAGTTTCATACATTTTGCACATCTGATTTGCATATTAATATTCCTTTCATCGGAAATTTACACCGCATTATTATAACATATTTCTTATAAAAAAACAACAAACAGGTACCAATCATATAAAAATCGGTACGAAAGGTGCGAAACACTTGTTTGTGTGGCAAGGCAAATTCGGGTTTGTCGGGTTATTTAATGGTGCAGATATCAGGCCCCCGTGCCTAAAGGGGGCTGGCGCGACGAAGTCGTGACTGGGGGATATTTTTAAAGAAAACAACGATATTTCAATGTTTTTTCTAAAAGTATCCCTCCGTCTTTTGCTTCGCAAAATCCACCTCCCTTTAGGCAAGGGAGGCAACGCACTATTTGAAATCGTGCAAAAATCACCCCTACAAACCCGAATTTATCTGATAAATTTCATTTTTTCAGGGCGTAACGCTTGGCATCACGCCCCAAAAACCTAAGCCGAACGAACACGTAGTGGAACCTGTTTTGTTTCCGTTAAAACTCGGTAAAAATCCTCGAGCTTTCTCGTCGAAGGATTTACAGCTTTTCAGCCCTCCTTATATGAAGGAGGGCATGAATTGTGCGGGAGATGCAGTTTTCTGTTACTCCTTGATATACTTGCAATAGTATGTGTAGCCGTTTTCATTTGCAGGTTTTGAATAGACAGTTACTTCAGTATCTCTGTAGAAGTGATAGGTGGTGGTTTTAGTTCTGGTTTTGTAACGATAATAGTCTACATTTTTCGTTATTTCCTTCTTTATAAACATCATCACAAGCTTCTTACCATCATCATCATCCCGGATAACATAAGCTGTTTCTCCACCCTTATTATATCCTGATGTTTCTTGTTCCATTTGTGCATATGCATTCGGTGCTACCTTTCTAGCATTGTTTAATTCTTCAACACTTACAGTTTTTTCTCTTTTAAATTCATTGTATTGAGAACTATAACCATATGCTGCATAATTTCCATTTATACTCTCTTTTCGGTACTCACGTTTTAAGTCATTCGTTCTACGGTAATTATACTCAATCATCTGATAGCCAGTTGTGATTTTTCTTGTTTCCTTTTCGAAATGCAATGTATCACTTTCCACTACCGGCGTAGTCGACCAACTTGTGTAACCGCTCCACGGTCCATAGGTCACAGTCTTACCGTTATCACCCTTACTTTTGTTGAGAATCCAACCGTCGCCGGGAGATGATGTAGTGAAGTCTTTGTATTCCCTCTGTGTTTTAACCCATTTTTCTTCAACGACAGACACATCTGTGGGCAGACCTTCAGTCCAACCTGACACCTGATTCTGTGTCCACCTTGCATAAACGGTTACATTCTGAGCAGACATAGTAGTAGACGAGCTTACCTTTGTGCCGCCTGTTTTAGCTGTATACCAACCGTCAAAGGTGTAATACTTACGTGTGGGATTAGGCAGAGTGCCGTAACCTGCACCGTAATTTACCTTTCTGCTGCTTTCGCTGACTGAACCGCCATTCGCATCAAAGCTGAGTGTGTACTGATTTACAGTCCACTGTGCATAAAGCTTATGGCTCTGTGAGATATTGACGGTAGAAGAAGCCGTAATCTTTATACCGCCTGATGATGCCGTATACCAACCCTTGAAGGTGTGGCCTGTGCGGGTTGTAGTCGGCAAGGTGCCGTACGTTGATCCGTAGCTGACACTTATGCTGCTGTTGACCGCTGAACCGCCGTTCGCATCAAAAGTGACTGAAAGAGTCTTTGCCTCCCACCTTGCATAAAGAGAGTGGTTACCTGCCGTCTTTACGGTGGAGGATGCAGTTACTCTCGTGCCACCGTTCTGTGCTGTATACCAGCCTGTGAATGTATAGCCCGGCTTCGCAGAATTCGGCAGACTGACAAGTCCCGAATATGTGCCGTTATAGTCAACAGCCATCGGAGCTACCTGCTGATTGCAGTTTGTCACAAAGCTTACCGTGTACTGGCCTGCTGTCCACTTCGCCGTAAGTGTATGGTCACGGTCAAAGGAAACCTGTGTCTGCGGTGTGATCTGTACTGAACTCGACGTTGAGTACCAGCCTGAGAATGTATAGCCTTCCCTTGTAGGTGTAGGCAGAGTGCCGTAACTGTCACCATAGTACTTTGTATGACTTGACGGACTTACCGAACCGCCGTTTGCATCGTATGATACGGTAACAGGCTTTTTACCAAGGCTTACCACGAGCATTATGTCGCTGCCGTGTATCAGCTGTGAGCCTTCGTCCGGTGCTACCGAAATCACCTTACCGCTTGCTACACTCGTACTGTACTCCTCTACTACGGAAACCTTGAAGCCTGCATTGCTGAGCGTTGCCTCAGCCTGATCTTCTGTCATTCCCGTAACGGCAGGAACGGTAATGATCTCCTTACCACTTGAAACGTAGACCGTAACCGTATCCTTATCCTTACGTACAGATGCTTCCGGCAACGGATTCTGTGTGATAACCGTGCCTTCCTCTATGCTGTTATCATTTCTGTACTCTACATTAACAGCTATACCACTCTCAGCAAGAGTTTCTCTAGCCTCATCCTCGGTCATACCCGTAACATCAGGCATCGGAACAGGTTTCGGACCTTTTGATACTTCTACATCAATGGTGTCACCGCTTTTAAAGGTAAATTCTTTGTCAGTTATGATTACGTTTTCTGCTACATCTTCGCTGTAAACATAATTGTAATTAACCTTAATTCCCCATTCTTTCTCAATGTTTTTGAGTTCGTCTACACTCTGACCTCTGAAATTGACAGTTCTTGTGCCGTCACTTTCCGCCTGAATGTTTATAAGGGACTCTCGTGACAAAGAGTAAGTTATACGTGTTTTTATAGGTCTTTCAGAACCCGCAGGCGGATCCTGCCAGAAAATCTTTTCAAGCTCAATATAGGGTGAATGTTCGCTTCTGCCAAGAACAGGCTGAAGGTTCGCATCTTCGATTTTATCCCTTGCATCAGCCTCATCGAGTCCGACCACATCAGGAACTACCGCATAGCCGTCAAGCACGGTTTTTCCTTCGCCGAAAATCGCACCGATACCTACAACTGCGAGCCAGATTCCGCCCGTAATGATAGATACTGCGATCACGGGAATGACAATCTTCATCCATAACGGCCATGAATATACGTCAATCTTTTTTATCTTTCCGTATCTTCTTTTTGCAGGTACATCTGACTCAAGCTCGTTTATAAAAGCTCTGACATCCTGCGTTCTGTCCTCAATACGGACATTCATAGCGTTGAGAATGGCATTTTCTCTGTTTATTGAAATCTTTTTATTAAGCTTATGAGGTGCTGTAAGTATGTCTTTATTCTGCTGCTCATACTTTGACCTGCGTTCCATAGCATCGGGCGGTGTTTTGCCCGTAATCATCTTATAAAGCGTAGCAGCAAGTGCATAAACGTCAGTATAAGGACCCTGATCGCCTCGGCTTCTGTACTGCTCTTCGGGTGAAAATCCCGGCTTTATGATAACAGTAAGGCTTCTGCTGTGCGACGTGGTAGCATAGCGTGAAGCACCGAAATCGATTAATTTCACTTCACCGCTTTTAGTAAGAAAAACGTTGTCAGGAGCGATATCTCTGTGCAACAAGCCTTCTTCGTGCACGACAGTCAATGACTCCATGACAGGCATAAGCATTTTTACCGCTTCATCCTCAGGAATAGTTCCGTGCTCTTTGAGGTACTCGGTAAGAGTCATACCGTCAAGGTACTCCATAACGATGTATGCTGTCATATTTTCCTCAAAGCTGTCAAATATCTTTACGATACCTTCCTCATTCTGAAACTTTGCGAGGTGACGTGCCTCTTCGACAAACCTCTTGAGTCCGTCGTAATACTGTTCACTTTTTTCTCCGTTAAAAACCGTGAGGTGCGTCTGACCGGGCATTCTGGTAGAAAATTCACCCGGAAGATACTCCTTGATAGCAACCTTCTGCCTGAGCTTTCCGTCCCAGGCGATATACGTTACACCGAATCCGCCATAACCGAGAACTTTACCTATTATGTATCTGTCATGAAGCAAGGAACCGGGAGCCATATGTATCGGCTCTTCAACGCCTGTTCCGTCCATATAGCCGCAATTAGGACAGACCATATACTCCGTACTGTACGTTTCCATACAGCCGAGACAACGTTTTTCCATAAATTACACTCCTCTAAAGTTAAATTCCGAATAAATATCTTTTGTCGCAATCAGATTGTTCTTATCCTTTTCAGGTAAAGCATCCTTTTCAACAGGTACTCTGCCCGAACAGATATTGCTCTGCAGGTCCACACTCAGCATTCTTTCAAGAAGCATGAGTGCCGCCGCTTCCTCATCATCAGATGAGCCGAAAACACTCCATTCGTAAGTGAACTCACAGAGTATGCCTTCACTTTCCGGATATACGACCTTATAGTCATACTTAGAATCTGCAAAGACAGGTCCTATCGTATCAAGCTGTTCAGTCGATGTCATAATAACCGAACAGTTATCAAGAACTACCGAATCATTGAAATTGATTTTCGAGAAATTATAGCTTCCGCTTACAAATGAATTCTCATCCTGAAAAATTTCAGGTGTATCAAAATCAGAAACCGCCTTAAAGAAGCTGTCTTCATACTCCCATTTGCTTGAAACTACTGCAACGGGTACATCGATAGCCATAGGGATTTTTTTCGCATCACGGTAAGACTGCTTATAGTTTTCACTCAGCACTTCGTTCTTCCGGAAAGTATCTGAAGTGACGATTTTATCAAGGGTCAGAGCATCGTTCATTATACCGTCATCCACCCCTGTGCTTTCAAAAAGATCAGGAAGTTCACCGTTCGCCTTGGCTTCAGCAAGTCGCTGATTATACTCTTGTGCAGATATTCCTACGGGATTGATTACGATTTCTATACCTCTTTTTTCGTATGAATTGCTGAACTTTGTAAATGCAACCTTGAGGTTTTCTTCTTTATTAGCACCGTCTTCTATGTACCATACGGTTATCTTGGCATCGTTGAGGTAACCTGCCTGCTTTTGCTTTTTGTTGTAATCAATCACGATCGCACCCACACCTACTGCTAAAGCCAGCATCGCTGCGATAACGCTTACGAAACGGTTGCGTTTTCTTTTCTTTCGCTCTTTTTTAAGCGATACGACCTTTCTCTCACCGTTGATCGCCTGCAAAAATTCATCAACATTTTTGAATCGCATATGCTTTTCGATAGCCATTGCCTTTAAAATGGCATTGTTGAGATTTTCAGACACAAGCGGATTGAGCTGGTTCACAGGCTGAAGATCGTCGTAAATCTTTCTGTTGGTAGACTCATCGGGTTTTACTCCGGTAAGCATAACATAGAGAGTTGCACCCAAAGCATAAACGTCAGTCCAGGGACCGATATTTTTAGTCGCGTCATACTGCTCCGGCGGTGCATAACCAGGTTTAAGTATGATGTCTATAACATCATCTGTAGAATCTTCAAGTTTTGCCGCACCGAGGTCCATAAGCTTGATCTTTATATCCTTGCCTGAGCATATGTAGATATTATCAGGAGCAACGTCACGGTGAACAATCTTACTGCTGTGAAGCGATTTCAGAGCCTTTCCTACCTCATTGGCAATCATTATCGCAAACTGAGCATCAATCGTGCCCCCCTGTGAGTGCAGGTATTCGTTAAGAGTCATACCCTTGAGCAATTCCATTACAATATAGGCAGTATTGTTTTCTTCAAAATACTCATAAACATTCGGAATGCTTCTGTGCCCGCCGAACTGTGCCATATTACGTGCCTCAGCGAGGAAACGTGCCTTTCTGTATTCAAACTCCCGTGCGGACTTTTTATTTATAATCAGCTCTTTGCATCCCTGTGCACGTGTGGCAAGTCGACTGACAAAGAATTCCTTTATAGCTACAATTACACCGAGCTTTGTATCAAAAGCTTTATATACTATACCGAAGCCGCCTGAGCCGACAGCCTTGCCGATAACATACCTGCCCGCAAGGAAAGATCCGCACGTAAGATGTATAGGTTCAACAGGTGTATCCGTTGCCTGTGCTCCGCAGTACTTACACAAAGTACTGCTGTCTTCAATTTTATTAAAACAAGAATAACAGAATTTCATTCAAATCATCCTTAACCCTTTTTATATTACTTAATGAAATCTTCCCATGAAAAGTTTTCATCACAGAGAGGAACAAAGAGAAGTTTTGTTTCACCGATTTCGATAGTATCAGACTTTTTCAATTCCCTGTTATCAGAAACAAACTCTTCGTTGAGATAGATAAGACCGTTAGTATCTCCGGGCTGTAAATAGAAATTTTTCTTTTTGGGTTCGAATATAACAACAGCGTGTCGACCTCTTGAAACAGTACTGTCTTTATCAAGTACGATCCTGTTATCAGTTCCTCTTCCCAATGAGTTCTGACCTGCGTAAATATTGAAGCTGTCGCCGGTATGCTTACCTGCTATCGCAACAAGCCAACCTACCACAGGGTCAGATATAACACTTGTCTTGCTCTTCTGCTCTGCATTCTCGTGAGCGATGCTGAAATAACTCATAGTCCGTCCGTCATCGTTTGCCGAAATACGTTTAATCTCTTTCTGAAGTTCAGAAGTCTGTTCTCTGATATCCTCCTGAGTTACTTCATCCTGCGTATATGACATTTCCGTATTAACAGCCATATCTCCCGCAAGTGTTTTGATTTCACCCTTTACGAGGTCTTCGATATCGATATCAGGGAAGCTTCCCATAGTTGTGACCGTGTTTCCGTCATCGGTGTCGGCAGACTTCTGACTCCAGAAATCGATGGTATCCACCTTTTCAGGGTAAGAAGACTTAACATCACGCTTCACCTCGTTAGGAATCGGTGCATTATTTATATTCGGCTGATACTGATGTGCAGGATTATTATTCATAGGGTAAGGAGGTCTCATATTTACTGGACGCTGACCGTCAGCAGGCATCGGGCGGGGCGGGGCAGCGTTAACCGGCGGCACTCCATAACCGAATCCCCGATTAGGCTGAACAGGCTGATTCGGCTGCACAGGCTGTACAAAGTTATTATTCTGCACAGGAGGTACTACCGTTTCTGCTTCTTTTGACTTTTTACCAAAGAAAAACTTTTTCTTTGCCTTAGGCTCATTCTGTACATTATTCTGCATAGCTGCACCTGCTACGGGTGCATCACAATGAGGACACTTTGCAAAGCTGTCCACATCAAAAAAGTGACCATTTACACACTGCTTAACGTTCATATCTATTCTCCATTCACTTTATTTTTACGGTAGCTACCGTCATGTTATCCCGACGAATATTCTTCTCTTTGGAAACCTTTCTGACTTTTAATTCCAAGGCATAAAGAGCTTCGTTTACATCGTTAAAATTTGATAATACTGACGAGATTTCTTCATCTGTCAACACCTTGTAAAGTCCGTCTGACATCAGTATTACTATATCATCAGGTAAGAGCATCAGCGGTGACTCATTGTAATCAATGAGACCAACACTTTCCATTCCCAGATGGCAGATGAGAGCATCACCTCTCACCGCCTCATTTTCATATTCGATTTCATCGATCAATCCTGCTTTTTTCTTTTCATCAAGAACCACTCTGTAATTCTGATCCTTTGTGAACTGAACAAAACTTCCGCCTCTGAAAAGATAAGCTCTGCTGTCTCCTACGGAATTCCAATATAAGGCTTTGTCCCTGATTATCACAGAAACCAGCGTACTTCCGCATCTCCTTGCGTCATTTGCAAGATTGTACACAGCCGAGTTTGCAAATACGGTAGATTGAGTCAGGCAGTCACTGCCCAAAACCATCTCAGTATCCTGTGAGAAATAATCAAGAAAAGCCTTTACAGCAACTGTACTTGCAAGCTTTCCTCCGGAGTAACCTCCCATTCCGTCGCATACGGTAAGATAAATTGCATTATCTTTGAGTATATAACCAAAGCAATCCTGTTGATCCTCACGGTCGCCTAAAACGGTTATGGCTGAAATATATAAATCACGACTTTCTTCTGATATAAAGTCATTATCTTTTAAACTCTGCATAAATTCACCTTCAGTCGCACCATATAGCTATTGCGGAATAGTTATCCATATTTTTCCTCGCACCGTTAGTACGCACTATCTCGAGCATACGATCAAGCCACTCTTCTACGCTGCCTGAATCTTCCAATAATGAGCACATATCCTCTTCCTCGATAAGCTCCCAGAATCCGTCCGAGCACAGCAGGAACGCCTGACACTTTTTAAGAGCGAGAGGTTTATGCAGTTCAAACATACGTTTGTCACTATCAATGCCCAACACCCTAAGAAGCATATTACGGTCAGGATGATTGCGTATCTCCTTTTCGGTAATTTCCTTAGACATAACAAGCATCTGAGGAATGCTGTGATCAAGTGTACGCAACAACACCTTATTTTTCCTGAAAACGTAAATACGAGAGTCACCTATGTGGCCTAAATACACTTTCTTATTATCAGTAACCACAGCCGTTGCTGTAGTTTTCATTTTTTTAAGAGAATTTGTTTCGATCTGCTTTGCCATCAGGATATCCTGAGAAGCAGTAAAAGCATTTTCAAGGAAGCTTTCATAATCTGTACAGTTTTCAAACATACTGCCGAAAACCTGAACGACAAGAGATGAAGCGATGTCGCCCATACCGTGACCGCCCAATCCGTCACACAGCACAAAGCAAGATCCGTCTTCTCTATGAAAAACTCCTGCGGAATCTTCATTTATTTCTCTGTTCCCAACATCAGAGAACACAGAATATCTTATATCCACGTTTCTCATTTTTTCACCTCACCATCCAATACCCAAAACGTACCGGACAATTTAAATATAACCGGAAACTGAAAACAATAATCCTATTATAATCTTTTTCATTCTACCATATATTATAGAAAAAAACCATAGCAATATCAAAAATTATTAACATCCGGATCCCGGCTGCATTTATGCAGGTAATGATACATTCAAGTTTATTATAGCGGCATCAATGACATCCGTGTATTCAGAAATTTACAAAACAAAAACAGCTATTCAAAAAGACAATTATACTCAACTGCATTGACAAAAAAATAAAATAAGTCTATAATTCATCTGTTACAGTATACTGTTTTATTTTGAGGTGTTTATATGGACAAGCTCGTTTCAGTTGTCATCCCGACTCACAAAAGAGAAGTAGAATGTCTTTCGATTGCCGTAAATTCAGTAATCAATCAGACTTACAAAAACACAGAAATAATAATCGTGGATGACAGTCCGTCAACATACGAAAAAAGACCTGAAGTCAAAGCTTATGCTGAGTCAATCAATCACGGTAAGGTAATATATCTTCAGAACGAAAAAAACCTTGGCGGTTCACTTACACGCAACCGCGGAATTGATGCGGCACACGGTGAATACATCACCTTCCTTGACGATGATGATGAGTATGTGCTCGACAAAATCGAAAAACAGCTTAACTTTATGATAGATAATGACTGTGATATGACCTTTTCCAACACTGTTATGTGTAAAAACGGTCAGCCGGTAGAGGTAAGGGATTTCAAGGATATCCCTGCTTTTGACAATGAAACACTTCTCCGCTATCACCTTCTTTACCACCTCACAGGCACATCGACATATATGTTCAGAGCAGAGAAACTTCGTGAAATCGGCGGTTTTGACAACGCTCTGTGCGGACAGGAATTCATCCTTATGCTCAAAGCCATTGAGGGGGGTCTTAAGATCCGTTATATGGACGTAAATGACGTCTTGCACACAATAAGCTCTGAGGGAAGTATTTCTTTCAGCCGCAACAAGATTCAGGGTGAAAAGAATCTTTATCAGCGAAAAATGCAGTATTTCCCTAAACTCAGCAAAAAAGAAATACGCTACATAAAGTTCAGATACCATGCAATTATGGCAATTGCTTACAAGAGAAACTCAATGTACGGTAAGATGGTGGGTGAAGGAATCACCTCTGTGGTTACATCTCCTCTTGACTTTGTAAGTGAATGTACTGCTCTTCTTAAAAATACAGTCGAGCAGAGAACTAAAAAATAATATAAACGGGCGACAACACCGATCAGAAGGTGCCGTCGCCCGTTTTAATAATACTAATTGATATTAATTTCTGATAATGTATTCTTCCGCAAAGTGTGCAGCCGTTGCCCCGTCTGAGACAGCTGTCACGACCTGACGAAGAGCCTTTGTCCTGACATCACCGACAGCGAATACGCCTTCGACATTTGTCTTTCCGGATTCGTCTGCAATTATATATCCGTTTTCGTCAATTTCGACCTGACCTTTAAAAAGCTCTGATGCAGGCTTTCTGCCTATACTTACAAATACTCCGTCACATACGATATCAGTAATCTCAGCGTTTAAGATGTTTTCAACTTGTACACCGTTGAGCCTTTTGTCTGACCTGAGTTGCGTTACTCTGCTGTTCCATATAATCTCTACATTATCCGCCTTGAGCAGAGAATCCCTGTATATCTTTGTAGCTCTGAGCTCATCTCTTCTGTGGACAAGCCAGACTTTCTTTGCAAGACGCGAAAGGTAAAGAGCATCTTCAACGGCAGAATTTCCTCCGCCAACTACTACAACTGTTTTGTCTTTGTAAAATCTTCCGTCGCAATGTGCACAGTAATGCACACCCCTGCCGACTAATTCCGTTTCTTTTTCTATTCCTAATTCACGAGGGTTTGCACCTGTTGCTATGATGACGGTTTTTGATTTATACTCGGCTGATACGCTCGTAACTGTTTTTATCTCACCAGCAAGGCTGACACCGACAACTTCATCGTACTCTGTCTTCGCACCGAATCTTTCTGCACTTTGTTGCATTTTAAAACCAAGGCTGATGCCGTCTGTGCCCTCTTCAAAACCCGGATAGTTATCAATCACATCCGTCAGAGTCATCTGTCCGCCGACTGAAAACTTTTCAATAACGAGAGTGTCGAGACCTGCCCGTGAAGCATAAAGTGCAGCCGAATAACCGCCCGGACCTCCGCCTATTATAATTACATCATAGATATGTTTCATATACTGACCCTCCTGTTATTTTCTGATTACAGTATAAAATATAAATCTCAAAGTTTCTGTGACTCAATCACAAAACCTGCGGATATTGACACTTCAAAAAAACAAACGTATAATCTTATTATAAAAAATTGAGGTGAAATCATGAAAATCACTTGTCTTACGGAAAACACCTGTAAAAATGAAAACTTCGTATGTGAACACGGTCTTTCCCTGTTCATTGAATCTGACGGTCTCAGAATCCTTTTTGATATGGGGCAGACTCAACTGTTTTACGAAAACGCACAAAGACTCGGAATTGACCTTAAGGATGTTGACTTTGCCGTTCTGTCTCACGGTCACTACGACCACGGTGGAGGATTAAAAAAGTTTCTTGAAGTCAATAAAACAGCACCTGTATACATGAGCCGTTTTGCTTTTGAGCCTCACTATAACGGCACCGAAAAATACATCGGACTCGACACTTCGCTCAAAGATAATAAGCGTCTGATTTTCATTGAAGACAGAATTGAAATCACAGAAAAAATATCTCTGTTTTCGTGCAACGACAAAGCAAGAAAATACGACCTTGGCAGTTTCGGGCTTAATATGAAAGTAAACGGAATGTTTCTTCCCGATGATTTCAGACACGAGCAATACCTGATGATTAATGAAAACGGCAGACGTATCCTCATAAGCGGTTGCTCTCACAAAGGTATTATGGATATAACCGAATGGTTCTCCCCTGATGTACTCGTCGGTGGTTTTCACTATTCAAAAATCGAACCCGGTGAAAAGCTTTCGGAATATGCAGACTTCCTTGACAGGTTTGATACTGAATTTTATACTTGCCACTGCACGGGTGTACAGCAGTATGAGCATATGAAACAGCATATGAGGAATCTGCAATATATATCCTGTGGAGATCAGATTGAGATTTAAGGTGATATTATGAACAGTAACAATTTTGAAAAAGAGTTTGAAAAAATTGCATTATTCAGCGATAAGATCTCTGATTCTGACAAACAATTCATCCTTGAAAACACACGTGCCGTATCTTACAAAAAAGGAATTACCGTACATGACGGCAACGAATGCTCGGGAGTATTCCTCGTACGTTCAGGCAGTCTGAGAGTTTATATAATGTCCGATGAGGGCAAAGACATCACTCTTTACAGACTCCACAAAGGTGATATGTGTATGCTTTCCGCTTCGTGCGTTTTACAGACAATAACCTTTGATGTGCTCATTGATGCTGAGGAGGACTGTGAATGTTTTGTAATCAACGGACCCGCTTTTGCACAGATATCCGAAAAAACACCTGAGATAAAAATATTTGCACTCGAAACAGCTGTATCAAGATTTTCGGACGTTATGTGGGTAATGCAACAGATACTTTTTATGAGTATGGATAAGCGGCTTGCGATCTTCCTTTGGGATGAATCTGCAAGAATAAACTCTGACAATATAGAATTGACCCACGAACAGATTGCGAAATACATCGGCTCTGCCCGTGAGGTCGTTTCAAGAATGTTAAAGTATTTTGCCAATGAAGGCATTGTCGAAAACTCACGCAAAGGTGTCCGTATTATCAATAAAACCCGCCTGAGAGAATTAACCCTCTAACAGTGCGAGGATCTGATTTTTTGGTCTTGCGCCTGATGACTGATTGATAACCTTTCCGTCTTCAAGTACAACAAGCGTCGGCACACTGAAAACATCAAATGCCTGTGCAAGCTCGGGTTCGTTATCGATATTGACCTTACCTATTACGTACTGCGGATTTTCCTGTGCAATCTGCTCGACAAGAGGCAGAACCATACGGCAAGGACCACACCAATCTGCGTAAAAATCAAGAAGTACTTTTTTCTCACTTTTTATTATTTCTTCGAAATTGTTTTTATTTACATTGATAGCTGACATAATCTGCACATCCTTTCTTTTCTTTGTGTCTTTAGTATAACCGCTTTTTAAGGATTAATCTGTGACAAAGTCACATTACGACCGCCTTCGGGCGGTTTTATTTTTTACAGCATATCATACAAATATTGACATAAAATTTTTAACCTTAAAGTCGAAAAACAAAATATCATTTGTTGATTTTTATATACATAATTGGTATACTTAACTAAATATATGTAAGGAGGCACAGGTATGCTTTACCCTAAAAACTCTGACAATAAATTAGATGTCGAGCTGTTTAAAAATCCGACTTCCGAGTACCGTTGCACCCCGTTCTGGGCATGGAACTGTGACTTAAAGCTGGACGAACTTGAAAAAGAAATAGATTTTATGAAAGAAATGGGTATGGGCGGTTTCCATATGCATACGCGTACGGGGCAGTCCACCGAATATCTTTCTGATGCATATATGGCAAATGTAAAAGGCTGTACCGAAAAAGCCAAGAAGGAAAATATGCTTTCATGGCTCTACGACGAGGATAAGTGGCCCTCAGGTTTTGCAGGCGGATTCGTAACAAAAAAACCTGAAAACAGAGAAAAGTATCTCCTCGGAACTTTTGATCCTTCAAAAGCAGACGGCACATTTCTTGCAAAGTACGACATAAAGCTTGATGAAGAAGGTTACCTTGTTTCATATAAAAAACTTGCAGAAAACGAAGAAGCTGAAAACAAAGAATGGTACGCTTACCTTGAAACATCAAAAAGCAACCCGTGGCACAATCTCGAAACGTACGTAGATACACTTTCAAAACCTGCAATTGACGACTTTATTCAGACTACTCACGAGAGATACAAGGAAGTTGTCGGAGACGATTTCGGAGGTGCAATTCCTGCAATTTTCACTGATGAACCTCAGGTTTTCCGTAAATCCTGTATGGATATTTCACTTGATGAAAACGACTCCAAATTTCCGTTCACTACAGACTTCCCGCAGTCTTACAAAGCCGCTTACGGTGAAGATTTCTTTGACACTCTGCCTGAACTTGTATGGGAGAAAAAAGAAGGTTGTTTCCTTACAAGATACCGTTATCACGATCACGCTACTGAGAGATTTGTCGAAGCATTCTGTGACAACGTAGGCTCGTGGTGTGATGAAAACGGCATACTTCTTACAGGTCATATGATGGAAGAGCCGACACTTGAAAGTCAGACCTGTGCTATCGGTGAGGCTATGAGAGCCTACCGTTCATTCGGTCTGCCGGGTGTTGATATGCTCTGTGATTTCAGAGAATTCACAACAGTTAAGCAGGCAGCCAGTGCAACACATCAGTTCGGATATCCCGGAGTGTTAAGTGAGCTTTACGGTGTTACGAACTGGGACTTCGACTTCAGAGGTCATAAGCTTCAGGGCGACTGGCAGGCAGCACTCGGCGTAACGGTACGTGTCCCTCACCTTTACTGGGTATCTATGCGCGGTGAAGCAAAACGTGACTACCCTGCTTCAATCGGTCATCAGTCCTCCTGGTACAAAGAGTACTCATTCATAGAAGATCATTTTGCAAGAGTCAACACAATGCTCACAAGAGGTACTGCTGATATTAAAATCGGTGTTATTCACCCCGTTGAGTCTTATTGGATTCATTACGGACCCGTTGACAAGACAGGTGTCATCAGAGATGAGCTTGACGAAAGATTCCGGCAGATTACGAAATGGCTTCTTTACGGCACACTCGATTTCGACTTCATCAGCGAATCATTACTTAAAGACCAATTCAACGGAGCTGATAAAACTTTCAGAATCGGCAAAATGGATTACGATGTTGTTATCGTTCCTGCTTGTGAGACATTACGTAAGACAACACTTGATGCCTTGAATGAATTCGCTTCAAACGGTGGTAAAGTTATAATCATGGGTGAAACTCCTACTATGGTGGATGCCGTAGCATCGGATGCACCTGCTGCACTCGCTGAAAAGTGTGAACTCATCAGTTGGAGCAAGGCAAAGCTATACGAGGCACTTAAGCCCTACCGTACCGTAGAAATCCGTGACAAACGCGGCAATCCTTCCGACAATCTTATGTATCAGCTCAGAAATGACGGTGAAGGAAAGAACCTTTTCATCTGTCACGTAAACGATACGCTCAGAACAGCGATAGATGAAAAGGAAGAATACACCATTCGAATCAAAGGAGAATACAAGCCTGTGCTTATGGATTCTCTTTCAGGAAACATCTCTGACTATCCTGCAACATATTACAACGGAGATACACTCATTGACTGGGAATGCTACTCTCAGTCAAGCATCCTTCTCAGACTTGAGCCGGGCAAATCAGAAATTATTCCTGCTGCCGTTGAAGAAAACGGTGAGCTTGAATATCTTGCGGATGATATGGAAATCATCCTTGAAGAGCCTAATGTATGCGTTCTCGATATGGCTGAGTGGAAAATAGATGACGGAGAATGGCAGGACAAAGAAGAAACACTTCGTCTTTGTGTAAAGGCAAAAGAAACTCTCGGCTTCTCAACAGATACTATCCGCGGTGTTCAGCCATGGGTACTCGGAAAAGTAGAAGCAAAAAATACAATTACCACAAAAATGACATTCCGTTCTGACATCGAAGTTGAAAACGCAATGCTCGCTCTTGAGGACTTTGAGGAAAGTGAAATCATCTTCAACGGAAATAAAGTTGAAAAAATTTCACAGGGTTATTATGTCGACTTCTCCATAACAAAGGTAAATATCGGCAAAATCAACAAAGGTGAAAATACAGTCATTGTAACAAAACCGTTTACCGTTGTCTCAAATGTTGAAAATATGTTTATTCTCGGTGACTTCGGTGTTGAAGTAAACGGTTCTGCAGTTAAACTTACCGCTCCTCAGAAAAAGATTCATTTCGGTGACATCACAAAGCAGGGTCTTCCCTTCTACGGCGGTGTTATGACCTACAGATTCCGAATCAACGGTGGTAAAAACACAAAACTTTGTCTCGGTCTCTTCGCTGCTCCTTGCGTATGTGCAGAGCTCGACGGCAAGAGAGTTGCAAACCTTTCACTCTCTCCGCACTCTGTTGACCTCGGCTATCTTTCTGAAGGAGAGCATACCCTCGACATAATCGTTTCACTCAGCAGAATAAATACCTTCGGCACACTTCATATGTGTGACGGTAAGCGCAGATGGTTTGGTCCCGACGGTTGGTACACAGAAGACGAAGACTGGACTTATGGCTATATGCTCAAAAACGCAGGACTTATAACTGCACCTCGTTTTTATAAGAAGTAAAAAATCAAAGTGGTGAATATATGAACTACTGTAAATTCTGTCTGGATCCTTTACGTGATGGTGAACCGTCGTGTTCCAGATGCTCATCTGAATCACATAAAACTATTCCCGCCCACAGGCTTCTGCCAGGTACTCTGCTCAACGGCAGATACCGTATAGGCAAAGTTCTGGGTGAAGGCGGATTCGGTATCACCTACATAGGTCGTGATATGAAGCTGGATATGAAGGTGGCTGTTAAGGAGTACTACCCTAACGGTCTGGTTAACCGTAACAACACCTTCTCCCCAACAGTAAACTGTAGTGTTACCGGTGATAAAGTAGATTTCTTTATTAATGGACGTAAAAAGTTTATTCAGGAGGCACGAATACTTGCAAAGTTTGCAAATGAGCGCGGTATTGTAGAGGTACGTGACTTCTTTGAAAGCAACAACACTGCATATATCATAATGGAATATCTTGAAGGACAGGATTTAAAGGAGTATCTCAAAGTTAATGGTCCTCTTCCTGTCGAAAAAGCAGTTCAGACGCTTATTCCCGTTATAAAAACTCTTGCGAAAATCCATCAGCACGGACTTATTCATCGCGATATAAGTCCTGATAATATACGCCTCACTCCCGATGGAGTAAAGCTTATTGACTTTGGTGCCGCAAGAGAAATGACCACTAATGTCAACCAGAGTATCTCGGTAATGCTTAAACCCGGTTACGCCCCCGAAGAACAGTACAGGAGCAAGGGTATCCAGGGTCCATGGACTGACGTATATGCTGTATGCGCTACTCTTTATAAGTGTATAACAGGTATCACTCCTGATGATGCTGTACAACGCTCATATTCAGACGAATTAAAAAAGCCTTCTCAGCTTGGTATCAGGATCAGTCCCGCAGTTGAAAGTGTAATATTGAAAGGTATGTCTGTAAGACAGCAGAACAGATACCAGACAATGGATGAGTTGCAAAACACACTTATTGCCGCGGTAAATATTGGCGGTGCCAAAACAGATCCACGTCCGTTACATACCGATCCTAAACAAGATATTGACAAAACTGTGCACATCGGTATTCAGCCTGATATAAAGAAACCGCATACCGAGCAGCCTGTCAAATCCGTTTCCGGTAGTGCTCCGCATACAGGACCCTCATACTCACCACCCATTACAATACCTCCTGCAATTAAAACACTTCCGCACCCTCCTTCTGCAAGTGTCAAGCACAGTAAAGATGATGCAAAGGTCAAAAAAATCATCGCAGGTGTGATAATCAGCGTAATTGCCGTGATCATCTTTATAATGATCATAACCATTGTAGTCGGAATATCTATTTCAAATAGCAGTAGCGGCAATTCTGATTACGGTTATGATGATTCGTATTACGACTCATATGACACCGCACAGGACAGTGAAGCTACTCAAAACGACATTGCGGAACAAACATATCCATTATCTGATGCAAAAGAAACTGCACAGGACTATACCTTAGCCCTTATAAACGACGCAGCAGAATCCATTTCTTACGAAATAATTGATTGGTCCACTTTTGAAAAAGGATTCGACAATGCCGCTATGTACGTAACCAATGCATCTACTGTCGAGTCTGCATACGCAGCATATACAGACTCATTAAAAATAAATGTTACCTGTGCGGAAGATTTATTGGATTATCTGAGTTCATCTAACGTTGACCGCATCAATGCTTTGCTGGGTGACAATGCAAATGCTGAATACAGTTCATGTACCGGAAATTATCTGACTGAAGAAGAAGCTCAACCTTATCTCGATTCACTATATTCAACACTTGATTCATTGTCCAAATATGAAATCAGCTCTGATTCAGTATCTTTGGATAATGTGTTGCAATATGCTAAAGTTAATTTTACTGAAACCGTGTCAGGTGATTTAAATTCTGCTGCAATCGAGTTTTCTGTAGTCTTAGGATATGTAGACGGTGAATGGAAGATCATTTATATTGAATCAACTGATACCGTGTCCGTACTTAACTCGTTAACTATAATTTCAGACTTAGTTTCACCAAATTAAAGCTCAGATTTTATAAAACCGATTATTGATTTTCTTTTATTTTTATAGTATCATTAAAAAAAAGATGTTTTAAACATCATTTGATATTCACACAAAAACAGGCAGGTAAAACTTTATGGGAACAAAAAATGATTTTTCAACACTTTATGAAAGATTGGTCAGAAAAGAAGCAAAACTTTCACTCGTAGGACTTGGTTATGTAGGTATGCCTATTGCTGTCGCTTTTGCTAAAAAAATCGACGTAATCGGCTATGATCTTAATGCTAAAAAGATTGATCTTTACAAAAAGGGCATTGATCCGACACTTGAGGTCGGTGATGAGGCAATCAAAGAGACAACTGTTGAATTTACGGCTGATGAAACTAAACTCCGCGAAGCTAAATTCCATATTGTTGCCGTTCCTACTCCTATAAACGGTGACCACACGCCCGACCTTGCACCTGTAGAGGGAGCAAGTCGTATCCTCGGCAGAAACCTCACTAAAGGATCAATCGTGGTTTTCGAATCTACTGTTTATCCCGGAGTAACTGAAGATGTGTGTATTCCTATCCTTGAAGAAGAGTCAGGTCTCAGATGCGGCATTGATTTTAAAATCGGCTACTCCCCCGAAAGAATCAACCCCGGTGATAAGGTACATCGCCTTGAAACAATCGTGAAGATCGTTTCGGGAATGGATGAAGAAACACTCGACATCGTAGCTAAAGTTTACGAGCTTGTAGTTGAAGCAGGTGTTCATCGTGCAGAAAGCATAAAGGTCGCTGAAGCTGCAAAGGTAATAGAAAACAGTCAGCGTGACATCAATATTGCTTTTATGAATGAACTTTCGATGATCTTTAATAAAATGGGCATCGACACTCAGTCTGTTTTAAAAGCTGCAGGTACTAAATGGAACTTCCTGCACTTCTACCCCGGACTTGTAGGAGGTCATTGCATCGGTGTCGATCCGTACTACCTTACATATAAAGCAGAAATGCTCGGCTACACAAGTCAGATAATTTCAGCCGGTCGTCGTGTTAATAACTCGATGGGCAAATATGTAGCAGAAAACACAGTAAAAAGCCTTATCGCAGCTGACAAGAACGTCAAACACTCCCGCGTTGCAATACTTGGTTTCACCTTTAAAGAAAACTGTCCCGACACACGTAATACAAGGGTCGTAGACATAATCCACGAGCTTGGGGATTACGGAATCTCGCCTGTTATCGCTGATCCGCAGGCCGATGCCGAAGAGGCTGAAAGAATCTACGGAATCAAACTGGCAAAAATGGATGAAATCAAAGACGTTGATGCAATCATCCTTGCTGTCGCTCACAACGAATTCAAAAAACTTTCTGTTCAGGATTTCAATTCGTTTTATACTGACGGTCAGAAGGTTCTGCTTGACATCAAGGGACTTTTTGACAGGAACGATTTTGAAAACGCAGGTTATTTATACTGGAGATTATAATAAAATTAAGGGTCTGTGTTTGGGCGGTGTAAATTAGGGATTTGATAGGTTTAAAGTTGCCCTTTCCCGCTTATACTTTATGAAAAAACCTCGTAAGGCGTCAGCCTTGCGAGGTTTTATTCATTTCGTCTAAACGAAAAAATTCTAACTTTAAACTGCTTTGCACCTTAAATCCTATTATTTTGGATGAAGGACAAGGCATAAACTCGATAAAATACTGGCGTATTTTGAGAGTTTTAACGAAGTCATTCGCCAAAAGAATTGATTTAAGGCTATCAAATACCTAATTTACGCCGCCCTTCCACAGACCCTTGTTCTTTTATTTATTATTCTTTTTGAATTTGATTTTCTGTACGAAATACTTCGCAAATGAAGCAAAATAGAACACGAACGAATTTGACTTGGCAAAGGAAACAAGACCGCTGCTATCCTGCTCAAACGCTACGCTGAGAAGCTCAGGATATTTTTGTTCAATCAAAGCAATATGTATCTTTGATTTCATACGCTCTGCTCGGTTTACAGCTGTCCACGTATATATAATACTTCTTGAATTAAAGATATTAACATACATCTGACCCATAACATTTCGTATAAGATGAGTATGTGATGCCCACACGCCGAGCCGATTCTCTACAGAAAACAAATCGAATGGGTTGACCTTCTCATCGTTTTCTCTGATTTCATCGATCCAGAGTCCGAGTAAATCTTTTGCGGCTGAACTGTAATTGTGAAGTTTACACCTGAAATATGCAGGAGTAGCAAATACCTGCGGAATATTTCTGTGAAGTGAACACTTTCCGACCTGTCCTATGATATCACCTTCGACAGTTGCACTGTCCGGGAAGTGTTTGTTCACCGTCACAGACAACACGAAAGCATCCTTAGGATATCCGTCAACGCCGAGCATACTGTCCATATACTCTATCTTTTCCTGCGTAAGTTCTTCTTTATAAATCTGCGTATGCTTTGAACAGGTAAGCTCCGCAAGTTTCAGAGGTGTCTTCCAGTCCTGATCGTCCTTTTCAAATCGGTCATGCCATATAGTGTATGACTCTATATCAGGATTGACCTTTTTCAGATAAGCATAAACCACTCGGCTATCCCTGCCCGAAGTCAACGGACAGTATATATTAAACTTTTTCAGGTAAAACTCTGCGAGTTTTTCAATCATCGGAGCTGTTATTTCTGCCGCACTTTGCGGAGATATTTGTTTTTGTCTGACAGTTGAATTCACAAATCGTAAAGATTCACCTGCAGAAAAATCCACATAATGATTCGGAATCAATTGTTTTATCTCCTTGTACGGTGTCACATCAAACGGCATTGCCTGATTGATAGGACCGCTGTCACGTATATCCTGAAGATAAGCATCGGGTTGCAGACTGTAGTGTGACACAATCATCTGAGGATTACTGCAACACCGTATCCCTGACAAGCCTACCGTATAAAAAAGCGGAATACTGCACGTAGCATCGCCAAGGCAATAACACTTATCACCTTCAGACCAGAATATGAGATACTTGCCACCGAGTTTTTTTTCGTACTCAATCACGTCATTTACGGATTTTGCAGACTTAAGCAAAGTTTCTGCAAGATTTTCACTTTGTCCTGAAAAAACATCGACAGCATAGCCGTAAATAATTACTGTTCTGCCATCACCATCAGCACGCTGCAAAGGTGTACGGTCATCGACAAAAAGTATGTATCTGCCGATATTCTCTTTTATCGGAAACCGTGACTTAATCTGTTCCTCTTCTGCATCACATAAAGCAAAAGAAAACACACTCTGATTAAACAAATTAATCACCTCTTAAGATTAAAGGTCTATCCCCTTGTATTCACGCTTGACCTTTTCGTAGCTTTCGAGATTACCTATATCATAGCGTTTTCCGGGCATTTCCATTGCATAGACAGAAGTCTGTGTACACAGCCAGGCAATATAACTACCCGGTGCATCCGTCGCACAGCCGCATTCAATTCCCCTCTGCACAAGACGTGCATCCTCTTTTGTATAGTAATAAAAAGGAGGACAGCACCAATTTGTAGCAGGAGAAGGTGATTTTTCTGTCATATTCAGTATTTTATCTTCATTATCAATTGTAACCACACCGCACTTGAGAAGCTTTGTAAACTCAGGTTCATAATAGCGCATAATGCACGAACATCCCTTCGCCTTTGCGTAGTCAATAAACTTGGTAAGGCTGAAATCAAGTACATTATCACCTGCTATCACAAGCATATCATCATCAAGTCTGAGCGAATCAATAGCAAACTGAATATCTTTAACTGCACCGAGGCGTGTTTCGTTTGAATCAGTACCGTCATCAACAACTGTAATTTTCTGCTGCTTTGTTTTTGCCCATTCATTAAAATGGCGTGCAAACTTATGATTTGAGATAACTACATACTCATCAACAATCTTCGATGTGTCAATATCATCTACAAGCCAATCAAGAATAGTTTTCTCGCCCACCTTTAAAAGCGGCTTCGGAAAATTCTCTGTCAACGGATAAAGTCTCGTGGCATATCCTGCCGCAAGAATAAGACACTTCATAAAATCCCTCTCAATCAAGATGTATTCCGTCCGCACTTTCGCAGATATGTGCAGAGTATTTCCCCTCAAGATCGGGGAACTTTCTGAGATACTCACGTTCAACAGTTTTCAGAATACTCTCCTCATATGCAGGATCTATCAATGCCATACAGCAGCCTTTAAACCCTGCACCTGAAAATCTGCCTCCGTAAATACCTTCGGCACGTGTCATAATTTCATAAAGCTCCTTGAGTTCGGGGGAGCCTGTTTCCCAATTATATATCGATGATTTTCCGCTTTCGAATGAAAGTCTGCCGAATTCCTCTATATCTCCCCTTCTCCAGGCTTCTGCACCCTGCTGAACTCTGAAGAATTCAGTATACCAATGTTCTGCACGTTTAGCCCAGTTTTCAGGAAGCTTGTCCTTGTGTTTTAAATAAACTTCATACGGAACATCACGAAGATTTGTTTCTTCAAACTTTCCGTAATCCATACCCTCATATGCTTTGAGTGCATAAGCAGCACTGCGGCACTCATCGACACGCATATTGAAAGCCGAACCTGCGAGACTGCGTTCGATTCCGCTGAAGAATATTGCGATCTTGTACGGCTTCATACACGGATGCTGAGGGATAAGCTCATAGCTGTCATCCCTGAGATCCATATAAAGCAGATTATCTTTTCTGCAATACACTTCGCACGACTGATCAAGCTTACCGCACGAAACTCCCACGTACTCATTTTCTGCTTCTTTCGAAATGGTAATAAGCTCATTTGACGTAAGCGTAATTCCGTTCATGGTGCAAAGCGCAGATATAAAAGTAATTATTACCGCGGCAGAAGATGATAAACCGCCTATCGGAAGTTCACCGTCGATAACGGCACACAGACCTCTGCGCAGCGGATAGCGTTTATGCAAGGCGATTGTTGCCCCTCTGAGGTGGTCTGCCCAGTCATTCTGCTTTGTAGTAGGTGTAACCTCAACGTGCCACTGTGCACGCTTCGGGAACTGTAATGACTGAATCTCAACCACTCCGTTTTCCTTAGGTCCGTAAGCGATGTGAATACCCTTATTTATGGCAAAACCCGTGATTTTACCAAGCTGATGGTCACTGTGAGCACCTATAGGACAGATACGGTACGGAGTAAAAGCCGTATTCTGCGGAGCTTTTTTGTATATCTGTTCAAATTTTTTAACTGCATTCATTGTTGTCTCTCCCTATTGGAACAGGTAATGATTATTTGTCAAGCAACTTTTCCCTGAGCATCGTAGAGCTCGTACCTTCAGTATGAGGCAAAAACTCCACAGCTACACCTATCGCTGAAAACTCTTCGATAATTTTGTTATACATATCGCTGCCCTTCCAATCACTTCCGTGAAAAAGGACATCAAATTTAAGCTTGTTATACGCTTCCATTTTATTCATAGAAGTCTGCGGAACTACTTCATCAACATACTTGATGGCAGAAACAATTTCTACTCGTTCCTCAAACGGAATGATAGGACGATGATTCTTATACTCTTCCACAACATCGTCAGTAGACACACCCACGATAAGATAATCACAGCGTGCCTTTGCATTTTTAAGGATATTAAGATGCCCTATGTGAAACATATCAAATACACCCGTTGTGTAGCCGATTATTTTTTCTTTCATTTTACAGCACCTACCTTTAATTTGTAATAATCTTTTTAATTTTTCTGAGTACTTTTCTGAATATAGTATCAGGTTTTTTGCATATATTTACAGATTCAATAACAGAACCGTTTTTATTTAAAAGAGCAAAAAAACTGTCTCTGTTTCTGTGAGGCTTTGCGGGTTTTCTGAGCTGATAATTCTCATCGCAGGCAAAAGCGTACGATGTTTCGTAAACCTCACCTGCTTCATTTAAACCCTCTGAATACAATTTACCCTTATCTGTATTGAAACGAACAAGAGATACACCCTTTTTACTGTTAAGGTTATCTTTGATTTTCTCTATACCCCAATAATCACCGAGTGTAATATCGCCCGGACGTTCGGGAGTTGCAAACTTACATTTATAACATGAAGGTCTGAAAAACATACCGTGATGAAAACCGTATAGGTATTCACAACCGGCAATGTCAAGGTTAATTTTTTTACCGCCATCAAAAACTAAGTCAACAGTTCTCGGGTTAGGGTTTTCAGTTTCGTAATCTTTCTTTATTCTGAAACTAACACAATTAACCTTGCTACTATATTTCTCACCCAATTCAACGAGATACTTTGAAAAAACATACTGACACGGAACACCGTGGCAGACAATATCTACCGTGAGCAGCTTATCATATTCTTTGCCCAAGAAACCCTTTAAAGCTGCAACCATACAAGGTGTTCCGGAAAACAAAACCTTTTTTCCTTCTTCGAGGTCAGCTTTAACCTTTTTATAAGTACCTCTTGCATCGGATTGCACATACTTTGATTTTCGGAAAATGTCAGCCTTTTCACGACTGTTTACACTCTTGTGGACGACTTCGGTACCGTCAAAAGCTGAACCGAATATCACATACTCATCTTCTGTATCAGAAAAAGAGTCCATTATTACAGAAAACGCGCCGCCTGAAGAGCTGCCTTTTATGAGTTCAACATCGTCTGACACAAAGGCGTAAGCCTTATCATCGCTTACGGAAAGCTTGAGCTTATCAGAATTTATGACAGGACATACATTTTTGCACTTTCCACAGTTAATGCAACATTTTTCATCAACCTGCGGATACAGGAAATGCTCATCGTCAGGTACCATTTTTATGCAACCAACCGGACATATATCAGCACAGGCTGAACAGCCGCAACAATCTGCCGCGGAAGAAAGTTTAACAAATCCCATACTTATCTCCTGACTACGTTTTTTACCTTCTGAAACATCAATTTAACATCTTTACTGAAGAAAATAAGATTAACCAGGCCGAGTAACATAAGCGATATCAAACCTATAATTATGGCATAAACGAATAAATCAATAAAATTGTTTACATCAAAAACTATAAATTTCGATACCGCAACAGAAGCAACAGCACCTGCAAGATTAACCATCACGCGTTTGAGTACCATAAAAGGACTGCGTTTTATAATGTGCTTGGAGCAATACAGAGCGATTTGTGCTGTCCTGAATAGCATCGCTATACCGGTACCGATAACCAGACCGGTGATGCCCAAAAAATTAATAAGTATCAGCGACAAAACTATATTTATCCCTGCTTCAACGTAAGCACCGCTTTTTATCTGTTTGAAATGCCGTGCATTGGTAATCATATAATAGTACGGCAAACGAAGACAGTACAACAACTCAGCAACTATGATAATACCTGCAAACAAAGGTCTTATATAATCGACGTCAGTCACATTTTCGGTATAAACTCTGACAAAAGGAAGCACAACTATAAAAGCAATGGTATAAAACAGGAATGTCACCGTTGTATTTACAAATTCATATAAGCTGAAAACACGGTCAAAGTTTTCTTTTTCACCCTTTGCATACATATTTCCGAGTCCCGAAACGAAACCTGAAGATATGCTTGTAATTATAGCTGAGAGACTCGTGGTAACAAGTGAGTAAACCGAATAAACGGAGACCTCTGCGAAATTGAGGAAAACCGTTATCAGAATAGCATCTGTTTTTGTATGAATATATAAAGCTACACTCTGACCGAGATTGTCCCATTTCTGTGACAAGCTCGTTTTGTCTTTAGGTAATTTACGATTAATCTCGTACTTCCTCTTGCCGTAAATATTCATAACAATCGGTTTTATTATGAACACACCCGCACTCACAAGTTTCACGACGTGTACACCTGCACCAAGATTAAGCAGAATTACCGTGACAACTGCATTCAGTATAATAGCAACAACCTGCAGGAAACCACCTACATATCCGCACTGGTCAGCATTAAACATAAGTGTATACGAAACACCGAAATAATACTGCATAAAGGATTTTATACCAAGAATCAGTACCAGAGAAAAGACAAATATATAATCAAAACTGCTCTCCTTTATAAAAGGAAAGACTATCGCAAGTAATACACAATATCCCGCAAAAATCAATGCGATCCTGCGAAAGAAAGATTCCGTTGCATTAAAAACGCCCGATATACCCTCTTTATCACGATAAGCAAGAGGCTTATAAAACGCTGTTTTAGCTACGCTACCGAAGCCTGATTCCATCAATGCGATTATACCCAGAAACTGAGTGATCGACGAAACCATACCGTTGACCTCAGAGCCGAAGCTTTCAAGCACAAGTTTTGGTACTATAAATCCGCAAACAGCGGTAACTGCCTGGTCAAGCAGGTGTGATGACATATTAAGAAAACCTTTTTTGCTTCTGTTCATTACTTAATTACTTCCTTGATTTTCTCAAAATCTCTATCGTCAATTTCAAGCTCAAATGAGAGCCAACGATTGCGCTCTTCTTCGGGCGGAAGATTCATATATTCTTTATAATATCTTCTGAGGTAAAAATCCCACTTTTCAGGAACCGGTACTTCAAAGTCGCAGTAAGACTTCCACTCAGGAGTACCAAAAACACTTTTTTCGAAAATATTCTTAGCACCGTAATGACCGCAGGCATTCATTGCATAGTTCGCCTCATCATACGGATACTTAGCAAGAATCTTATGATACTGACGTGTAAGCTCTTTTTTTGAAAACGGAGAGCAGAATATTTCGACCATATGTGCGACAAAAAGCTTGATTGCATTCGGGTGAGAAACACACTCTCTCATACGCTTGTAACGGATAAATGTCTTCTGTCTTTTGCCGAGCACCTTACATATTTTAAGCTGTTCATCCCTGTCATCAGGCAGACCCATCAGCGGAAACAGGTCGATATGCAAAGTGTTTGACGAGGTGTGCGGCATAGCAACTCTCGGGAAAAGATTAGTATATTTACTGTTGTTTTTCAGATCATCTATGCAGAAACGATCACTAAGCTCTGCTTCAAGACAGTTTCTTGCCTTTTCAAGCATATTGAAAGGAATAAGAATATCCATATCCGTATCCCACGGAATGGGACCGCCGTGTCTGACCGCACCAAGGACACTTCCGCAACACATATAGAAGTTGATATCGTTTTTACCCAAGATCTCTATAGTTTCCTTAAGCATCTCGTTTTCAATTTTCTGAATCTGTGTGATATTAATCTTCGCCATAAGACTTCACCTATAGAAGCATCATCAACAAGCTGATGAGATTATGCTTCATTAAAATTATTTTTATTTTATTTTTAAAAGACAAAGAGGAAAAATCTGCCTGACTGAACACTTTTTTTGACAAGTCACGTTCAAGAATACTTTTAACGGCAGCTTTCGCTTCCTTTTTTGAATAATTACTTTTTTTGACACAAGCCGCAACAGCATTGAAAATAAGATAACACATATAAAGTGTCACCTGCTTCTGATATGCTTCGCAGTCGATTTTTGAAATACACTCGTATAATTTTTCAATCTTTTCGATTCTTTTTGGGTTAAATACTCTTACCATTGAGTTTTCATGCTGAATGTAGTGGTATGAAGCGGAGTCTATAACTGAAAGCGAATTACAGTTCATAATACTGTACGCCGTTATTGCGACGTCCTCGCCTATTGTTATGTCATTGTCAACATTCGGCAAAGCTTTTTCGAGAACAGAACGTTTAAATGCTTTAGTAACAACTCCAGGGATGATACCATAATTAACAAATCCGGAATATATCAGCATCTTAGGAATAATTTCATCTTTAATAAGCTTTTTATCATATGAGCCTTTTTTTATACGATTTAAACTTTCTTTTCGAGAAAAAACATTGTCATAAATAATTCCACTGGCAACAATGTCAGAACCATTATCAACAGCATGTTGTATCAAATTTGAATACATATCATCATCTATATAATCGTCACAGTCAACAAAGCCTATGTACTCACCCTTGGCCAAAGACAGACCGCTTTTTCTCGCAGCAACAAGTCCACCGTTTTCCTTATGATAAACAACCACCCTGCTGTCAGCTTCAGCATAACGCTCACATATACTGAGCGAAGCATCCGTACTTCCGTCATCCACGAGGATGAGTTCAAAATTCTTGTAGCTCTGTGTAAGAATACTGTCTATGCACTTTTCAAGATATTCCGCACCATTGTAAATCGGAACAATTATACTTAATTCAGGCATTTTTCTTCCTCCTTTGGAATATTCATTGCAAAGAAAACAAGGCAGAAACAGCACCATAACTGTTGGAACATAAATGCACTAAGGAACATAAAACCCAAAACACATACTAAAAGCGGCAAATTTGTTGCCTTATCGCTCTTGACAGGTACCTTTTGCGATATGCGTCTGTAACAAATGATAAAATAAACAAACCACAATAAACTGCCAACGAGACCATAGCGATACACGAAATCAATATAAGTATTATGTACCGCTTTAACATCGAGAGGTAATGCATTAATTCCGGCACCGAAGAACCACACGCGAGTTCTATCCAAAATGTATATAATATATTCTTTCCAAAGTTCAAGTCTTCCGGTTGTCAAATCTCCATTTTCTCCCGTAGAATTAAAACGACTGATAACTACATCAAATAAATCTATATTTACCAGCCGTTCAACCGTAAACAGCGCAACAATAAATCCAATCAGGATCAATAAATTTCTACCAACAAATAAACTTCTTCTTAAAAGATAGATTATAGCAATAATAACAACAATGATAATATAACTTTTACTGAACGTTAAAAATCCCGTTACTACAAGAAATAGCAACTCCACAAGTGTTTTTATTGTGAATTTTTTTGTTGTCATTAAAATTATAGCAATAAGAATGCAATTGACGACAGTAAAAAAGTTCGGGTCATATGTAAGACCAGAATAACGCAAAACACTACCAGACTCAACGCCGCTCGCATCATTGACATAGTCAACAACAAATAAGCGCGAAATTGAAGGAATTTCATCTTTAAAAAAGCCTATAACAGCCGAAATGATAAAACTATTTTTAAAAAGTTCAATCATCGTCAAATAGTCAGTTTCTTCGGTTTCTTCACACACAAAAATCAATAACGATATCAATATTGGTGGAATCATTGTACCAAGCTTGACATTTCCAATATCATAATCTGCAAACAGCAAACTATATGCCAATAGTATTATTGTGTAAAATGCTGTTGTAAAAATTTTGCCTTTTGAAACGCTTTTAAGAATATATGCCACTGCCATGAAAATACATAAGCTGTACTGGTTATAAGCAAAAAGGTAAGAAAAAGGGAAAAAGAAAAACAACAAACCTGTAGATGTGCGTGAATCACATATCAGTATTGAGCCATACACAAACACACCGGCAATCAAACAAACTATAGAGGAATTAATGATATGCCCAAAAAGCAAAAAAGCTAAAAGAGCGAATGATATAATATAGATTTTTTTATTTTTCATAACATTCACTCCTTTTTAAATTACATTCTGAACTTTATTTTCTGTATTTTTTAACTGTTGCAGGGTTGCCTGCCACTATTGCGTACTCGGGTACATCTTTTGTAACAACTGAGCACGCACCGATGATTGAATGGCTTCCTATTTTAACGCCCGGAAGAATTGTGACGTTACCGCCTATCCACACATCATCACCAATGATAACCTCTTTATCCTCTGAATATCCCTGCTCACACATAGGCTTATCGAGATCTGAAAACTTATGATTTCTTGAATAAATTGTGCAATTCGGAGCCATCATTACATACTTTCCGATTGTACACTTCCCACCGATTTTGGCATTAACACCAATACCGGAATAATCGCCAAGTTTAACTTTTGTGGAAAAATCTGCACCTTTTTCAATATTGACTTTTTTTCCACATTCTGCCAACATGAGTTTTCCACAAAAAGCTCTGAGTTGTTTTTGAAACAATTTGACTTTCGAATTAGAAACAGGCAAATGCTTTGCTATCAAATTATATAGTAAATATCCGATTATTTTTTTATTTTCATTTTAAACCTCGTTTAACCAAGAAGTAATCTTTTTCATAGAATCATCATTATTCCCGTGGTAACCTGACATATGTTTTTTTGCATCATACACAGCTTCGCGATTATCCATAAGCTCTGCGAACTTTGCACGTATGCCCTCTTCTGAGTTTTCACAGATAAAATCTTCTGCTCCGTCTCTGAGCATTTCTTCTGACGACAATGTTCTCGTTGTAAAAACAGGAACACTCAGTGCTTTTGCTTCAAGGTAAACCATCGGCGCCGCTTCCTGGAAAGAAGTGCTCAGGTAAAGGTCGGCATTTTTCATATAATTGTACGGATTTTTCTGATTACCGAGCAGTACTATCTGCTCTTCGAGTCCGTTTTCTTTTATCGCAGACTCAATATTTTCTCGTTCTGGTCCGTCACCTGCAATATACCACATTACATCTTTATGATTTTTCAAAACAGGCATCATCGCATCCAAAGCTCTGTTGATACCCTTTTCGTGACTCAGTCTGCAAGCAGAAAAGCAAATAAATCTTCCTTCGGGATATTTTGTTTCCTGCTCAGCTTCGCTTTTCTGATAGATACTGTCATAGTTCAGAAAATTGTAGCAGTAATCCATTTTATCTGACAAAGTAGGATTAACCTTTTCAAACGCTGACATTACTGATTCGGATACGCCCACAATCTTGTCTATATTAGTGTAATACTTTCTGTTAAAATCTCTGCTGCTGTTAAGCGTACTTGCATCATAATGCAACCATACAGCTTTACGCTTTGCATCTACACAGTGGTCAAGAATTCGCGCATAACCCGATGTGATAACATTTTTTCTCGTTTCAGCACGGAAGGCTACGGCAAGGTCATATCCCACAAGTTTCTTCTGCACTTTTGTTGCAATGTAAATCGGCAATCTGTTATCAAACACTCTTGCCCACAATGAACCTAAAACTCTGAATAAAAAGATCAGCAGATTTCCTGTTTTCAGGGCTTCTTTAGGTGATAACCCACATAATCACCGCCTTTGCTATTACATGAT
>JAGBFD010000136.1 GCA_017936645.1 Clostridia bacterium | reverse complement strand
TAACAAGCAGAAGAATAAGATTCAGCTTCCCGGCTTCCGTAAGGGCAAGGCACCTCTTGCAATGATCGAGAAGTTCTACGGCAAAGAGGTATTTTACGAGGATGCACTTGATATCGTTTATCCCACAGCAGTAGGCGCTGCTATCGAAGAAGCAGGTATTGATCCTGTTGCACCTCCGCACGATGTTGAGGTTACTAAGATGGACGAAACAGGCGTTGAGATGACACTTAAGATCACAGTTATGCCTGAAATCACAATCGACGGTTACAAGGGCATCGAGGCTGACAAGGGTGACGCATCCGTTACAGCAGATGACGTTAAGAAAGAACTCGCTTCAATGCAGGAGAGAAACTCCCGTACAATCACAGTTGAGGATGCAAGAAAAGCAAAGAAGAATGACATCGCAGTTATCGATTTCGAAGGCTTTGTTGACGGCGTAGCATTTGACGGCGGTAAAGGCGAAAGCTTTGAGCTCACACTCGGCTCAGGTCAGTTCATCCCCGGCTTTGAGGATCAGGTTATCGGCAAGAAGGCAGGCGAGGAGTTTGACGTTAACGTTACATTCCCGACAGAGTATGCTGCAGAGCTTGCAGGTAAGGATGCTACATTCAAGGTTAAAATCCACGAGCTCAAGGTTAAGGAGCTTCCCGCACTTGACGATGAGTTTGCTAAGGATGTAAGCGAATACGACACACTCGCAGAGCTCAAGAAGAGCATCAAGGCTGACCTTGTAAAGACAAAGACAGAGCAGATCAACAGAGAGTTTGAAAGTGCTGTTCTTGAAAAGGTTGTAGAGCTCGTTGAGGGTGAGATTCCTGAAGTTATGTATGACAACAAGCTTGAGGACGACGTTAAGGAGTACGAGCAGAGACTTGCTCAGCAGGGTATCGGTCTTGACATCTACCTTCAGTATATGGGTATGGATAAGGATGCTTTCAAAGAGAGCATGAGAGCTAATGCAGTTAAGCAGGTTAAGCTTCAGCTCGCTATTGATAAGATCGCTGAGATCGAGAAGATCGAAGCTTCTGATGATGATGCAGAGGCAAAGATCAAGGAAATGGCTGATATGTATCAGATGGAAGCAGAGCAGATCAAGAAGTTTGTACGTATTGAGGACGTTAAGAAGGACGTTGTCGGCCAGAAGACAGTTGATTTCCTTGTTGCAAATGCAAAGGCAATCGTAGCTGAGAAGCCGAAGAAGACTACAAAAAAAGCAGTAGCTAAGAAGACAGAGGAAGCTGCTGAATAAGTAACGGTTTTAATGCCAATATTTATAATGCAAATGGATGGTTTTATGCCGTTCATTTGCATTATTGATAATATGAAACGGAGGATTAAATATGGCTTTGGTACCTTATGTTATTGAACAGACAAACAGAGGCGAAAGACAGTATGATATATTTTCAAGACTTCTTAATGACAGAATCATCGTTCTCTCAGACGAAGTGAACGATGCTACAGCAAGTCTTGTAGTAGCACAGATGCTTTTCCTTGAGGGTCAGGACCCTGACAAGGACATCAGCCTTTACATCAACAGTCCCGGCGGATCCGTAACTGCAGGTATGGCGATTTACGATACTATGCAGTACATCAAGTGTGATGTTTCTACTATCTGTATGGGTATGGCGGCATCAATGGGTGCTTTCCTTCTCTCATCAGGTGCAAAGGGTAAGAGATTCGCTCTTCCGAACAGTGAGATTATGATTCATCAGCCGCTCGGCGGTGCAAGAGGTCAGGCAACTGAAATCAAAATCGTTGCAGACCACATCCTTAAGACAAGAGAAAAGCTCAACAGAATCCTTGCTGAAAATACAGGCAAGTCAATCGAGCAGATCGCTCTTGACACAGAGAGAGATAATTACCTTTCAGCTCAGGAGGCTATGGACTACGGCCTTGTTGATAAGGTTCTTTACAAAAGATAAATCAGAGGTGTAACGATGCCCAGAGATGACGAAAGACGTGAAAAAAACATCCGCTGTTCCTTCTGCCACAAAACTCAGGCTCAGGTAGACAGAATTATCGCCGGTGACGGTGTCTACATCTGTAACGAATGTGTCGAGCTTTGTCAGGCTATCATTGAAGAAGAGACGGCAGGACGTAATACGAGAAAAAAGAAGCAAAAGGATATAGTGCTTCCATCACCGATGGAGATCAAGCGCGGTCTTGATGAATACGTTATCGGTCAGGATGAGGCTAAGATCGCTTTGAGCGTTGCTGTTTATAATCACTATAAGCGTGTGTTCAAGGCTGCTGAGACTGATGTCGAAATCCAGAAGAGTAATATTCTTCTGCTCGGTCCTACAGGTGTGGGTAAAACGATGCTTGCTCAGACTCTTGCCAAAATTCTCAATGTTCCGTTTGCCATCGCTGATGCGACGACTCTTACTGAGGCAGGCTACGTCGGTGAGGACGTAGAAAACATCCTTCTTCGTCTTATTCAGGCTGCCGATTTCGACATCGAAAAGGCAGAGCAGGGAATCATCTACGTTGATGAGATCGACAAGATTGCCCGTAAGTCTGAAAATCCGTCAATCACCCGTGACGTAAGCGGTGAGGGTGTACAGCAGGCACTTCTTAAAATCATTGAAGGAACAGTAGCCAATGTACCTCCGCAGGGCGGCAGAAAGCATCCTCAGCAGGAGTGCATTCAGGTGAACACCTCAAATATTCTCTTCATCTGCGGCGGTGCTTTTGACGGAATCGAAAAGACTGTCGAAAAGCGTATCGGCGGCTCAGCACTCGGCTTCGGAGCGGATGTCAAGAGTAAGCAGGAGTTTTCTATCGAAAACGCTGTTTCAAAGGTTATCCCGCAGGATATCACAAAGTTCGGTCTTATTCCCGAGCTTGTGGGTCGACTCCCCGTTATCACAACGCTCAGAGAGCTTGACGAGGAGGCACTCGTGAAAATCCTCACGGAGCCTAAAAACGCTATCGCAAAGCAGTATCAGTCACTTCTTGAAATGGACGGCGTAAAACTTGAGTTCACACCTGAAGCACTTACGGCTATTGCGAAAAAGACACTCGAAAGAAAGACGGGTGCACGCGGTCTGCGTGCGGTAATGGAAGGAATTCTTATGCCGATTATGTACGCTGTGCCGAGTGACAAGTCAATCGTAAGCGTTAAGATAACAGAAAACTGTGTCAACGAAAGCGAAGCACCGCTTGTCGAACACAAGGGTAAAAAGAATAAGCTTGAAGCATAAAAATAAAGGTTTGCATCGGAGAAATCCTTTGCAAACCTTTTGTCTTTTTTTATTTCTTCTTTGATTTGTCAGTATTGCGTTTAAGCTCGTTGTACTTAACCATTTTTATGCGACGCTGTTTTTTACGCTTATAGTTTGAATAGAAAAAGTATCCGACGTAACCGATCAGTGCGAGGATTACAAGAATGATTACAGGGACAAAGAAATGGAACCAAGGCGTATTTTTCGCATCACGTATCAGACTTTGCGAGAAGAGAAGCACGTCTCTCTTCGCATCTTCTGCGGCTACTATTTCGACAGTTCCGATCACCTGATCGGCAAAAAGGATTTCCGCTTTGCCGACGACCTCTCCTTTTTTCAGAGGAGCTTCAAGCTTTTCGGGTAAGTCGACGGGTCTGAAGCTTACGCTATTGGAGTCGTTACCCTGAGGAACGAGTGCAAGCACTTCGCTGTTTGCTACGAGCTTTGCAGCATCAAGGTCACGGCAGTTTTCCAGCGGTACTGAGCAGACGAACTGTCCCTGCTGTGTGACCACTTCATATTTGAGGTTTCTGAATGCCCAGTTATACATATGGTTGGAGTCCATAAATGCCTGGTTTTCTTCTATCCCGTCACCGTCGGTATCACGGTAATCTCCGCCAAGAGCGACAGCCATATAGTTGTAGCCGTCCTTTGAAGCGTAGGAGATAAGGCACTTACCTGCATCCTCAGTAGAACCTGTCTTGATACCTTTTACATTTTTGTTGTAGTAAGTGACACGGTAGGGGCTGATGAGAAAGTTTGTGTTTACTATGCGGCGTGATTTGTGCATATTCGTTTCGGGCAGATCGTAGGTGTTGCAGGCTACGATTGTCTCAAAAGCAGGGTATTCAAGTGCCGCCTTTGCCATCAATACGAGGTCATTTGCCGTAGTTTTGTGAGTCGGAGAGTCAAGACCGTGAGGATTGTCAAAGTGAGTGTTTTTGCAACCGATTGCAGCTGCCGTGTCGTTCATCATCTTTACAAATCCGTCGATTGATCCGCCATACTCAATAGCAAGAGCCGCAGCGGCATCGTTACCGCTCGGGATTAGAAGACAGCAAAGCATATCGTAAACGGTGACCTCTTCGCCCGTTTTGAGTCCTGCGACGGAGCTTCCCGTACCGGCAATGCTCTGGATTGCGGCATCGCTGACCGTCATTGTTCTTGTCAGATCGGGTTCGTTCTGAAGCACGACGAGTGCTGTCATAACTTTTGTAAGTGAAGCGGGTGCGACCTGCTTGTCCGCATTCTTCTCGACGATGACTGAACCGTCATCAAGACTTACAAGAAGGTCAACATCACAGTTGAGCTTAACTGTATCCGTTTGCACGCTGTTGATGTAATTCTGCGCAGAGACGGGAGTAATGAGTACAGATATGATTAATGTCAGAGAGCATATAAAAAATATCAATTTTTTCATAGACAAGACCCTCGGATTTGTAGTATTATATATATCAGATATTATAGCAGGTTTTCGATTAAAAATAAACAGAGAAATCGAAAAAAATGTCATTTTTGAGGAGATGATTGAAAATGATCTATGTTACGGGTGATACCCACGGAGATTATAAGATATTTTCGCAGAAAAAGTTCAAAAACATAAAGGACGGAGATACTCTTATTATCTGCGGAGATTTCGGTTTTATCTGGAACGGTGACTCAAAGGAGAAAAAGGTTCTTGATAAACTTGCAAAGAAAAAGTACAATATCTGCTTTGTCGACGGAACGCACGAAAACTTCACGCTTCTGAACAAGTATCCCGTTGTCAGCTTTGCGGGCGGTATGGCACACAAGATCAGGGATAATATCTTCCACCTTATGCGTGGTCAGATCTTTGAGATTGAGGGCGAACGCATTTTCGCAATGGGCGGCGGTGAGAGTCCCGATATCGACATACGTGAAGGCAACGCAAACTGGTCAAACGATGAGATACCGAACCGTGACGAAATGCGTGAAGGTGCAAACAACCTTGAAAAGTATAAGTTTACCGTCGATTATATCATCACACACGAACCTGCTCAAAAGATCAAAAACTTTCTCAAGCTCAAGGATAACGAGCCTCTGCTCGTAAGCGGTCTGAACGCTTACTTCCAGGAGCTCAGCTCAAGCTGTGACTATACACGCTGGTTTTTCGGAAGTCTGCACGAGGATAAATTCGTTTCATCATCTCAGGTTGCAGTTTTCAGAAATCTTGTTAATCTGCGTACGGGCGAGGTTATAGGATAGGAGATTAATATGGATATCAAGGAAATTTTATCGAAAGTCGACCACACTCTGCTCTCACAGTCAGCAACGTGGGATGAAATAAAAGCCATCTGCGATGACGGTATGAAATACGGCTGTGCTTCGGTCTGCATTCCTGCTTCGTATGTGGCACAGGCTGTTGAGTATGTTGACGGTAAGCTGCCGATCTGCACGGTAATAGGCTTTCCAAACGGTTATTCAACGACAGCCGCAAAGTGCTTTGAGGCAAATGATGCTGTCAAAAACGGTGCAGAGGAGATTGATATGGTTATCAATGTCGGTGCACTTAAGGACAAAAAATACGATTTTCTTCTCAAGGAAATCAAGGCGGTCAAGGAAGCCTGTGAAGGAAAGCTTCTCAAGGTCATCATTGAAACCTGCCTTCTGACAGATGAAGAAAAGATTAAGATGTGTGAAATCGTATCAGCTTCGGGTGCTGATTACATTAAGACATCCACAGGGTTTTCAACGGGCGGAGCGACACGTGAAGACGTGAAGCTCTTTGCAGAAAACGTCGCACCTCACCTCAAGATAAAGGCTGCGGGCGGCATCGCTTCACTTAAGGATGCAGAAGATTTTATAAATCTCGGAGCATCACGACTCGGCACGAGCCGTATTGTGAAGATCATCAAAAACGAAGAAGCACAGGGTTATTGATATGAAGAAAAACGAGCTTGTTTCCCTTGCGCTTGAAGCGAGAGAAAACTCATATTCCCCGTATTCGGGATTTAAGGTCGGTGCAGCTCTGCTTACAAAAAGCGGAAAAGTCTACAAAGGCTGTAACATAGAAAACGGTGCATATTCACCGACGAACTGTGCTGAGAGGACTGCTGTCTTTACGGCTGTAAGCGACGGAGAGAAAGATTTTTCTGCGATCGCAGTAGTCGGCGGAGCCGATGAAATCAAGGATTTCTGCCCTCCGTGCGGAGTGTGCCGTCAGGTGCTCAGCGAATTCTGCACCCCTGATTTTGAAATTCACCTTTTCGACGGTGAAAAGATTAAGACATTTACTCTGGGCGAACTTTTGCCTGAGAGCTTTAAATTATAAAGGAGAAAAACTATGGACGAGAAACTTTACTACGGCAGAGGCAAGGACTGCGACAATAAAAAGCTTATTGCTTTCCTTGACGAAGTGTTTTTTATTGATGATGACCCTGAAACAAAGAGGGATTTCGTCTCTATTCTTCCGAAAATTTATTATGATGAATACCGTCCCGCTTACAATAATTTCGTAGTGCAGGATGAGAACGGTGATTTCAGAGCAGCTGTCGGCAATTTCAATATCGATCTCGACGTCTGCGGTGAAGAAATAAAGGCTTGCTGCATCGGTAATGTTGCAGTCGGACTTCAGTACCGTTCAAAGGGTTATATGGTTGACCTTATGGAAATGAGTGTCGAAGAGATGATGAAAAACGGGACAGACCTCGCTTATCTCGGCGGTCAGCGTCAGCGTTACGGTTATTTCGGCTTTGAAACATCAGGTGTTTCATATAACTTTGAGTTCAATAAAAAGACAGCAAAGCACATCTTCAGCGGCAGAAAATCAGATCTCCGTGCAGTAAAGCTTCAGGAGAATGATACAGAAGTTTTTGCAAAGATTGATGAGCTTTACCGTAAAAATGTGATCAAGGCAAGCAGACCTATGAAGGACTATTACAGAATCATCACTTCATGGCGTCACAATCCGTATGCTGTCTATGACGGAGAAGAGTTTGTAGGTTACTTCCTCATCGACTACGGCTACAGCTGGGTTTCAGAGTGTGCCGTAACAAAGCCTGAATACTACGGTGACCTTGCTCTTGAGGTACTTGAAGTAAGCGGAAAGGAAAGCATCAGAATCAATGCTGCTCCGTTTGATAAGGAAAAGCACGGGTTCCTTACAGTTAACTCTGAAAATATTTCTGTAGGCGGTTGCGAGTCACTTCTTGTTCTCAATTATGAAAAGGTGCTCAGAGCTTATCTTAAGACAAAGGCAAGCTACACAAGCCTTGCTGACGGTGAGCTTACAGTACTCATCCACGGTAAAAAGGCAGACGAAAAGCTTCGCATCGCAGTTAAAAACAATGAAGTTACCGTTGAAAAATTTGACGGTGAGGCTGAGATCGAATTCACTCACTTCGAGGCAACGAGAGCCTTCCTTTCAAACTTCACTTTCGAACGTGAAAAGCTGAACGGTGCGACACAGCAGTGGTTCCCGTTACCCGCATTTATCTTCAGCGTTGACCAGATGTAAGGAGGATTTTTCTATGGCGATCAATGTTTCTCATTACGGCTTTATGCCTGACGGCACAGAAGTAAAGCTTTATTCAATTTCAAATAACGAAAATGTTACTCTTCAGCTTATAAACCTCGGTGCGACACTTCAGTCACTCTACACTCCCGACAAGTACGGCAAAGTAAACGATATCACGGTCGGCTTTGACAGCCTTTACGGTCACCTGAACTTTACCGATTATCAGGGGAAGGTTGTCGGCCGCTATGCAAACAGAATTGCAAACGGCAGATTTTCACTCAACGGTAAGGACTATCAGCTTACTCAGAACGAGAAGGATAAGACCTGCCTTCACAGTGCAGGAGAATTTTCCGATGCTGTATGGAATGCTATCATCACAGATGACAATGCAGTTGAGTTTTCATACACAAGCCCTGACGGAACAAGCGGTTTTGAGGGCAACCTCACAGCTAAGGTGAAGTACACTCTGACAGAGGACAGCAAGGTAGTGATTGATTACTCCGCAGTCTGCGACAAGGATACCGTGATGAACTTTACAAATCACGTTTATTTCAATCTCAGCGGTTCTGCTATGAGTGACGTGCTTGACCACGAGATGCAGATGAATGCATCACACTATGTTCCCATCGATGCCGATTCGATCCCGACAGGTGAAATCAGATCAGTTGAGGGTACAGCGTTTGACTTCAACGCTCCCTGCACCATCGGCAAGAGAATTTATGACAACGACGAACAGCTTACGCTCGCACGCGGTTATGACCACAACTTCTGCCTTTGCCATAAGGACGGTGAGGCTGATGTAACGGTAAAAGAAAGTGTCAGCGGCAGAGTGCTGAAGATGTATACAGATCTTCCGGGAGTTCAGCTTTATACGGGCAATTTCCTCGACGCAACGGTTATCGGCAAGGGCGGTATGCCTATCGTGAAGCACGCAGGCTTCTGCCTTGAAACACAGTTCTATCCCGACTCACCGAATCAGCCGGATTTCCCGTCCTGTGTATTCAAAGCAGGTGAGGAATTCAGATCAACTACAGTTTTTGCAGTTTCAGTCGAAGAATAATTGAATAAAAGATAGATGCGACAGAAGCCTTTGCGGTTTCTGTCGCATTTTTGTCAAAAAGAAAAGGCTGAGCCGAAGCTCAGCCTTTATGTACGTTTAGTTAACTCTTAAGGATTAAAGAGTCGGGAGAAGTCCGAGAAGAACTTCGTTGAGGCCCTGGAAGAATGTGATGATCTTAATAGCCTGCTCGATAGCCCAAGCCTTAAGTCTCTCTTCCCATGTGGGTACCGGAGGAGCCTGGATAACGTGACCTGCAACTATGCGAACAACGCCGGCGTCGATGTCGAGCAAGTCGTATTCGCCTGTTGTATCGTTACAAATTTCGATCGGTGATGCAGCATATGTAGCATACGGATTGTCACGATAGTTGTCATAGTTAGGTGTAGAGATTTCAAGCTGGCAGTCCATCTCAGAACCGTCTTCATTGTAGCCCGGATAATCAGCTGAAACTTCAACTGTTACAGTAGCGAGGAGGAACTTCTCCTGATTGAAGATGCTTGTGTCGTTACACTTAAAGTTGAATGTGTTGAGAAGCATATCAACGATGTCACAACCGATAAGCTCGTAACCTGCAAGAGCCTGAACTTCTGCAGAAGGAGTGATAGCTGTGATTTTCATGTAGTTCTGGTCAGCAGCAGCACCGATAAGTGTGAGGTTCATACCAATAACGATGTACTCCGGCTCAGCAACAAAAGATGTGTAGTTTGATACGATGTAAACAGGGATGTCAACGATCTGACCTGCTTCAACGCGTGTGTTCTCACTTACAAAGCTGATTTCGCCCTCTTTCTGTGTCGGGAAATCGGGAAGAAGGATACCTGTGTTGCCCTCTTCGCCCTCAGCAAAAGCTGTAAGACCGAGTGTGAAAACCATCATTGTTGCGAGAAGGATTGCTAAAATCTTTTTCATAGTAGATTTCTCCTTTTCTTTGTTTTTGCGTTTTTCACGCTTCATATTTTACGTCACTTTTACTGTTTTATCAGAGGCAAGTAACGTATTTTCTATATATTAGCACAAGGGAACAGAAATATAATTCCGAAATAGAAAAATAACAAACTTTTTCAAAACTTATTTTTACTTGCACACAGCCTGCATAACGGTGTTAGAAATCTTACCTGCAGTAGCAAGACCAGATCCTGAGTTTTCTGCGACGCAGACCACAGCATATGGTGTCTGAGGGTTAGAAGAGAAGCCGACAAACCAGGAATGAGACTCACCGTCATCGATCTGTGCAGTACCTGTTTTTCCGCACATCTGAAGTCCGGGGAAGGTAGAATCGTCATAATAATTGACTACGTTTGACCTCATAAACCTTTTCATCCTTTGTGCAACCGTGCTGTCAAGGATTATCGTTTCACTCTGAACGGTCTGACCGATGACTTTTTCATAGCCTGACGGTGAGGTGATTTTGCTGACATAGTACGGTTTTACAGCCACACCGTCATTAGCGATGGCACCCATAATCGTCAGCATATGGCAGGGATTTACAAGTGTAGTGTACTGACCTATGCCTGCCCAGCCGAGGTCGACACTTGCAGCACCCTCTACGTCAAAGGAACTCATAGCGACGGGAGTTTCGCCCATATTGTCTTTTACGTTGAAGCCGAGCTCGGCAGCCGTCTTCATAAGCTTATCTTCGCCGAGTTCGATTGCGAGCTGAGCGAAAGCACAGTTGCAGGAACGGTTGAACGCTTTTTCAAAAGAAACAGGTCCGTGTACGCTGTTACAGATTACATCGCCCGTAGATGTGTGATACTTTCCGGTACACTCAAAGGTGCGGCTTTCAAGGTCAGAAATATTCTGCATGGCACAGATTGCCGTAATGCACTTGAAAGTAGATCCCGGTGTGTAAACACCTGAGACGAATCTGTTCAGATAGACACCCTCGTACTTGGGGTTTTCAGCTATGTCCGAAGGCTTGTCAGACGGGTCGTAAGTAGGAGTTGAAACCATACAGATGATCTCACCCGTACGGTAGTTATAAACACCAACAGTACCTTTTCTGTTGCCGAGAGCCTCGTAGGCTTTTTTGCAGACGTTTGCATCGAGTGTGAGAGTGATATCGTTTCCTTTTCCGTATTTTTTCAGATCATACACTCCATTGACAAAGTCGTAACCCGAAAGCTGTGAGCTGTAAATCGACTGAACACCCGTTGCGATGAACGATGAAGTATCACCGACGGCATGAAGAGTGGCCTTGCGGATTGAAAGCGAATCGTTATATTTACGTGTGCCGTCTTTGCTGTATGCAAGCAGCACTCCGTTGCGGTCAATGACTGAACCTGCATTGGCGATCTGTCCGCTTGAGTAAACGTGGCGGTTTACGGTTTTAGATGCCCACTCAGCACCGTTAATATAAAAGGAAAAAAACATAAATCCAAGACCTACAAGGAAGGCAAGGATAAAAGCGTAGAGAACATAAGCACGTCTTGTAGTATTATTCATCGCGGTGTCCTCCTGTCAGTAGGTTTTCTTCCCTGAGCCGAAGCCTGCTGTCTCTGCGGCGCAGACCTTCGCTGCGGAGCTGCCTGACGCTGTGCAGATGCCTGTCTTTGCGGTGAAGCTTTCCTTTGCACAGGCTGTTGCTGTCGGACTGACTGCTGTTTCTGCGGTGCGGACTGCTTCTGAGGTGTACGCTGACGTGACTGTACAGAGGAATTCCTTGGAGACGGATAAACTTTTGTAAAGTTGTCATCATCGTTCTGAGGAGTCTGACGGCGTCTTGAAGTACGGGTCTGCTGACTGTCTGCAGGGGTATTACTGATACGTGACGGTCGTGAAGAGATTTTTCCTATTCTGATATCGGGCGGATAAAGGGGATGATCGGGAAGGATAGTTTTGGAAAGCTTCGGATAGGTGCGGATGTCTGCCGCTTTTATGAAAGCGAGAAGTCCCCACGAGCATATCATACTCGAACCTCCTCGGCTGATAAACGGAAGGGTAACACCTGTGAGAGGAAGTATGTCCGTCACACCGAATATATTGAGTGCTGTCTGAAAGAGCATAAGTCCCGCAGCGGCACACGCAGCGATGGCATAAAAAGCGGAGCGTGTGGTACGGGCTACCTTGATAGCGTAATGCAGGATGAAAACGTATGTGAGAACGACAATCAAAGCAATGAGCATTCCCCACTCCTCACAAAGCATACCGAAAACAAGATCGGTTGTGGATGCGAAGATATGCTTTAACTTGCCGTTGCCTATTCCCAGGCCGAAAAGTCCGCCGCTGACAGAGTAGATAAGAACTCTCGTCTGTTGCATTCCCGCTTCATTCATCTGCTCCCAGATGTGACGGTAGGTAGAAAATCTCGCTGCGACAGTCGGTCTGAAGTAAATTATCATCACGGCACCCAATGCGGCAGCAACGCAGACGAGAACGATTGTTCTCAGGTCACCCGAGCGCATAAACGCAATAATCACAAATGTAAAGAAGAATATCAATGCAGTACCGAAGTCTCTCATAAGGAAAAGTGCACCGACACAGCCTATGGAGAAAATGAGGTACTTCGTAAGGCTCTTTGTACTCTGAAGTTTATCAAGAGAAGCCGCGCCTACGAAAATGAATGCAAGTTTGACGATTTCTGAAGGCTGTATGGAAAATCCTGCGATAGTAATCCAGTTGAGTGCACCATTATTGTACTCAGCCAGAAGCAGATTGACACACAGCAGTCCGACTGCAGCGATTGCAATAGGCATACGGAGTTTCATAACGATATCCGTCCGTCGCAGCATAAGAATAAGTACGATAAAAACGCAAAGCCCCAGGAGGATGGATAATGCCTGCTTCAGGGCATAGCCGTCATAGACACTTGCGGAAACGGTAAGTCCGATTCCCGAAAAGAGAAATCCGATTACTTCGAGTTCAAAATTATTCTGATTGCAGAAAACGGAGGCGACTATAAAGTAAAGCCACTCGACAAGTAAAAAACCGCCGAAGACCCCGAAAAGTTCGGGATTAATCTCTTCTTTAAAAAGTACGGGGATGGCTGTAATTACCTGAAAAACAGAAATCAATATCATCATAAAAAACCAATTAAATCGCCTGTTGAGATTTTCGTTATCCATGGTATGCCCCCTTTATCTTGATATACAAAGTCATTATAGCATTAATTGTATATGAAACTCAACACTTTATAAAAAATTTACATTTATCAAAGGTATTGAAAAATCGTATTGTTATGTTAAAATCTACTCAGAGGTGATTTTTTGGCTAATTTAAGGATAGACAACTTTTCAGGCGATACGGTTACGGTAATTCTCGACGGAAAAACGCAGACGGTCGGGGATGACTCAAAAGTTACTTTTGAAGCAGTTGAAAAAGGACAGCACTCTCTGCACCTCCACCGTACAAGAGTCCCGCTTGAAACAGCTGATATAAACAATGAAAACGGAAAATCATTCAAAGAAGAGCTTGAGGACAAGGAAAAAAGTATGCACACTCACCTCGACTCGGTCGCACGGATTGAGTTGACTTCCTCTAAGGCGGTAGTTACGATAAAGACTGATGTTATTTTAAAAGAAGGAAAGGGTCTGGATACGATTTTTTCTTCATATTCCGTGAACGCTTCGGGAGCAAACCTGCAGGATGAACGAAAGATTTTTTCAAGCCCCGCGGTCAGAAAAAACTTTATTTCTTATCATATAAAAAATGCGATGTTTCCTACGGGAATTTGCGGTGCTGTCGTTCTCATCTTAGCACTCATATCACTCGTCTGTGCCCTTACGGGAAATCCTGTCAATCTCGGCGGAACAGTCTTCACTCTTCCGTGGGCGGCAGGACTTACGGCAGTCGCCTCGGCTGTATGCGGATACGTCATCTTCTGCATAGCCAATATAATGAAAACAGCTAAAAAGTATACAAAATAAATTAAGGACAACTTCCACAAACGGAAGCTGTCCTTTTACTTATAGTTTATTCACTCGCCTGTACCTTCGGGAGAAAAGTTCAGGGTCGCTTAAAATATAAAGGATGTCTTTTCTGAAAGAAGCGTACTCTTCATCCTCGACATAGTGCGAAGCGTAGCCCGAGCTTCCGTACTTTTCAAGCGTGTGATCAAAGGCACGTTTTATCATTTCGTTTTCGTCACAGCAGGGAAAGTGCCTGAGGGTATAAGCGTGGGTGCGGCGAAGAAAATCGTCGACATCTGTCGAACGGTCGGCAGAAGAGAGTATCCTTCCGTAGTTACTGCGTGGAACTTTATTCGAAGAAGCTCGATGATCCTCTATCGCTTCTTTTACGGTGAGCCGCTGACTTTCCGTGAAAAACTCTTTCATTTTTTCGTCAGAATAAAACTTTTCTGCGGAAAGCTTTTCGTGAATTTTCTTGTCGATGTGATGTGCGATGTCGTGATACACGGCTGCGGCATAGATCATATCAAGGTTGACATCTTCAAACTGCTGTGCAAACGAAAGACTGCGGCGTATGACGTAATCTACGTGTCCGAGTGAATGACCGCTGTCATTTTTCAGGTACTCCGGAAGAATGGATTTTTCCGCATAGCCCTTGAGCAGAGGGTTGATTTCACACATACGGTGTACCTCCTGTGAAAGGTGAATTTTACTTTACCTTATACAGCATAATCGCTGCCTTTGGTGTATCGTTGATTGTGATTTCAATGCCTTCCGACATAAGAATCTTGCCTGTAAGTTCATATGTAACTTCAGAGTTGTCATAATCAGAAACAATATATGTCTTCTCAGGATCAAGTCCGTTGAGTTTCAGTGTGTATTTGTTTTCAGTTACATTTTCACGCTTGTAAATAAGAGCAGTACCTTCGTCGCTGTCGCCAAACTGCATAGCAAGGTACTTCGTTGTGTCAAGTCCGCCGTAGGTTAACGGGTAATAGTTATCAACCATATACGGCCTTACATCCTGATAGCCTAAGCGCTGTGAGCAGGAAATGATGTTTGTTCTGTCTGCATATTCTCCTTCGATATAAGCACAGGTGCCGTTATACGGAAGCCAGAAGGAAATTCCGTAGGTCTGTGCCTGAGTTGCTTCGAGAATATCTGCCTTTGATTTGCCTTCGCCATCCATACAGTTGTAGTCTGTCCTCCAGAGAGGGATGCTTCTTTTTGACATCTCAATGTCAAGTCGCTTACCGCCTGAACAGCAGTTATCAATCATCAGTCCCGGATTATTTGCTTTGAGAGTATCAAGCATTCTGTAAAGATTTGTGACGTAATGGTTTTCAACGAAGCCTTTTCTGCCGTCAGACCAAGCCTTATCTGCCTGCTCCCAATATATAAGCGGTGCCGGAATGCTGTCGATTCGGAAATAGTTAACACCGTTTTCTTCAATCGCACGTTGCATAATGCCCGTGATATACTGAAGGCAATCCTCGTTTGCAAGGTTTACCATATTTCTTTCTTCGTCACCAAGAACAAGCCAACCCTCGTGCTTAATGCATTCGTTATAAACCTCTGTATCAACGGCGCAGCGTTCAGGCTCAAACCAAAGAAGCCAGCCGATTCCCTTTTCATTCGCCGCATCAGAAACAACCTTGAAGCCCTGATCAAATTTATTCGGGTCAACGTACCAGTTACCTACGCTGTCGCCCCAGTTTGTTTTAATCGGATACCAACCTGCATCAATCCAATAATAGTCAACAGCTTCAGTAAACCATTCGGGGAGTGAAGCTATATTTGCAAGAAGAGAGTCGATTGTTGAGTCAGGGAATTCAACGCCAACGCCTGATGTTGTAATCTGCCTTGTGCCCTCGGGATAGATACAATCGATTGTATAATTTCTGAAAGAGTTGAAGCCCTTGAGAGCGTTGTCACCTTCATAGAAAGTGAGAGAAACGAGAGGTGAACGTACAGTTTCGTCAGGACTGAGATAACCTTTGAGAGTTTCCTGACAAACCTTTATTTTAACGTCATTGATACCCTGTGAAATCTTCGTAAGCCATTGTCCTGACCAGCCGACAGCGAGAACGATACCGCTGTTTTCACCGATAAGGTTAAAGTAAGGCAGACAGGATTCAGTTCTGCCACCGTTTGCATTGAAGCGAAGACCCGTTGCCGTAACTTTGCTCTGAAGAAGCTCAAAATCATCGGGTGCAGGTTCAGAACCTTTACTGTAATATATGTCAGCCTTCTTACCTGTGGGAAGTGTGCAGTCTGCCGCATAGAGCTTTGAAATTACGGGAGAATTTTCTTCTGCTGTGTTTGTGATAAACACAGTCCATTCGCACGAAGCACTTTCTTCATAAATAGTTGCTTCAACAGTTGCGACAAGTCCGTTATCCTTGTGTGTGAGTGTGATGACAGTTGACTTGCCTGCGCGGACAGCTACTTCGTCACCGAGATCGAAAGACCAATCCTTCAGATTATTTCTGAAGGACTTCATTCCGTACTTAAAATCGTACGCAGGGTTGTCCTCACAAAGAATGTTCTCTTCATACCATTCACGGCAATTTTCCTTTTCCACCTGAGACACCTGCATTTCATCAGCAGTCATCGTGTCGAAAGAAACCTCTGACGTTGCCATAAGGTCATATGCCGCACGGTCAACCATAAATTTGAAATTCGAATCAGGCACAGCGAAAGAAGAGACAATAAATAAAAGTGCCTGAAACAAAGCGATTATTGATTTGAACATTGTTTTCACCTCGTATAATTTGCCAACTCTTTTTCAATCAGCTCCGCTACGCCGGGAGTAACAAAATCCGCAAGCTCTTTGATAGAATCGACTGCGTTTTCCATTGCATAAGAACGGAATTCCGCAATCATATGCGTATCATTTATATTGTCACCGACTGCGATGATATCATTATAATCCACCGAAAGCATCTCTGCAAGCCTGTACAAACCTTTTGCTTTGTCTATGTCTTTTCTGACAATGTCGAGGCATTCTCCGTTCTGCAACGGATTGAGACTGTCACCGAAAGTTTTATTGACTGAAGCCGTAACCTTAGCGGATTTTTCGAAAGTCGGAAGCTGAGTATTTATCTGTGAAAAATATGGAACGTCGGGCATATTTTCAAGGGTGTATTCGCCATCTTTGATGCAATTTTTCTCGTCCGCAAAGACTCTGCAGTAAAATGAAGTCTGCACGTGTGCCCATTCGCAACCGTTTTCGAAAAGATGCTTTACAAGAGGCTTTGCGAGAGCCGCATCGCACTTCGCTACATAAACCTCTGCACCGTCAGGGGTGAGGATGACCGCACCGTTATTTGCGATGAGATAGTCACAGCCGAATTGCTTTTCTTCATAAAGCTCGAGCACTCCGTCGGGACCTCGTCCGCTGACGAGAGCGAAAATATTTCCTGCTTTCCTCCATTTTTCAATCGCAGAAAGCTTTTTGTCATCTATTCCTCCGTGATTAAGTGTTCCGTCGTAATCACTGCCGATAATTTTCATAGTTTACACCTCACTCAGACTGATAAGCTCCCCTTGCCCACAAAATCCATTTCGAACGGTCGAGGGGGTTTACGCCTCTTCTCGGATTGATATGCTCTTCACCGTCTCGGCACTCACGGTAACCGTAAAAAGACTGCGAGAGAACAGCTTTTCCTGAAGAAATCGTGGCAAGTCTTTCAGGGAAATTCATTGAGGTCGCAACGGGAACTATCGCTTCAAGCGTAGCGATACCCGAACGGATGACAGGCGTATCGTATTCACCGCCCATTTTTACTATTTCCGAGAAAATCTTTCCCGAAAGCTCTTCGGGTGCAGTCACACGAATTTTCAGAAGCGGTTCGAGGATCGTTGAACCTATTTCGGACAGTCCGTTCATAAATGCCATCGGCGTACATACAAAAAAGTCAAGTGGATGAGTATGTATCGTGTGATGTTCACCGCCGACGAGCGTGCACTTGAAATCCGTCACTTCCCAACCGTAAAGACCCTGCTCCAGACAGGTGTTGAACGATGTACGGATATGCGACTGATACCTGTAAAAGCACTGGTTTGACGGAAGCCTTCCGTGGTATGAAACACCGTAGCCTCTCGGCATCGGCTCAAAGAGAAACTCGACGACTGCCCAGCAGGGCTTCGGCATTGTATACCTTGCTTTTGCAAAGCCTTTTGCTGACGGAGTTTCTTTGTAAATGACCGTAGGCGGAGAAAACTCTGCCGAAAGGTCGTAGCGTTCTTTTAAAAGGTTTGAAAGCACTTCAAGCTGAATTTTACCCGTTGTGCTGATTGTGATTTCCTTCTGTCCGTTTTCCCACTTTGCATCGATGTAAGGTTCTTCGTCAGAAAGCTCACCGAGAGCTGCCGCAAGCTGAGGCACTTTGAGAGGGTCGGCATCCGACGGAGTTACTCTGACACGCAGAAACGGATTGACAAGCTTCGCATTTTCGCTCACGGCAAGAGAACCGATAAAATGTCCGGTTTTCGCACCCGGCAGACCGCAGACAGCGGCAACGTCACCGCCTATGACTATTCCGACGTCCGTGCTTTTTGAGCCGCAGAACTTTTTGATCTGCGAAACCTTCTCTTTTACGGGTGGTTTTGCTTCGATTTCAACTGCATCGGAGGCAACGGTCAGTTTTTCTTCCGGTGCAAAAAGCTCAACCTCATCACGGTTTGCTATCTCACCGCCGAAAAGCCTCACGTGAGATACCTTGCCGAGCGTTTTATTGTGTTCGATTTTAAATATTATTCCGCAAAGGTCCTCAGTAGCTCTGCGGGATGAGTCCGGCATATATCTGACAAGCGTATCTGCAAGCTCTTTTATACCGATCGAGTACTTTGCACTGCCGAATATGACGGGAGTCAGACTGCACGAAGATATCTCTTTTCTGACGAGCTCGTCTGCTCTTTCAAAAGGAAGGAATTCATCACACAGAAAAGCTTCTGCCGCTTCGTCGCAGATGTCAGCGAGAGCCTCTGTCGCTGTCTGTCTGAAGGTTTCCGGATCGATTGATTTTACTTTTGTATGTTCCGTGCCTTCATTTTCGATCTGTGACAGGACAATGTGCGGCTGTGAGGATACACTTTTAAGCTCTCTTATGACCTTTGAAGTGTCTGCACCTGTTCTGTCGGTTTTATTGATAAATATTATACGCGGGAGCTTTGCCGCATCGAGGGATTTCAAAATGTTTTCCGTATGAGCCCTGACACCTTCGACGGCAGAAACGATGACTACAGCATAGTCAAGAGCAGAAAGAGCCCTTTCCACTTCACCTGCAAAGTCGATGTGGCCGGGAGTGTCTATAATGTTTATCGTAACGTCATTCCATCGGGTCGAGGCGGTAGCCGTACGCACGGAGATACCCCTCTGCTTTTCGACAGAAAGGCTGTCAGTCGCCGCAGTGCCTGCATCCACACTTCCTAAGCTGCGGATAGCACCCGTGAGGTACAGAAGCTGCTCGGTAAGAGTAGTCTTACCTGAGTCAACGTGGGCGAGTATTCCTATGTTGTGAAAAACGTCGGGCATGGCAATCTCCTGAAATTTATAAAATAAGATAACGATTGAAATATAAAATAAAACAACCGTATAGCAGAAAAGCGTCTGTGTATTCTAAAATATCTCGGCAAATTCGGGTTTATCTAATTGTTCTGAATTTATTTTGTAGGGCGTGACGCTCGTCGACACGCCGTAAGATTCAGCAGAATATCGGCACGTCGTAAACGTCGTGCCCTACACACTCAACCGAAATCGGGTATTATATTTCAGCGTCGCAGACCCTCATTTCTTCCATATTACTTCTTACTTATTACTTCTCGGGGTTCACCCCGACAAACCCGAATTTGTCGGGACGTTTAGAAAAAGAATGCAGTTTTCTCGTGAGTATTACTGACAGTATAGCATCTTACGAAAATGTTTTCAATAAAAAGAACGCAAGACGGTACGGCTTATACGGAAAAATAAATTCACGAATTTACGTATTGACAACCTGTGATAAATTGTGATACAATCTGCAAAAATAAATATCGAAGCAAGAAGATACGGTTTGAAAAGTTGCAAGCTTAGTAGATTAAAATGGGAAATCCGGTCCGAATCCGGAGCAACCTCCATTACTGTGTTTATGCGTACGCATATCAGTCAGAATACCTGCCGTGTCTTTCAGGTTCAACACAAACTTTGGTGAGGAAGAGTGCAGCCGATTATCGCTTTACGGTAATTTCGGAAATGCAGTCTTTTTTCATTTCTGAAGTTTTTGCCGAAGAGAAGTGTTTTAATCAGTTGTACTCTTTTGACCTTTTTGGTTAAAAGGGTATTTTTTTTGTTCAGAATCAGTGGCCACTGTTTTGATAAAATTTTTAAAAAGAAGGAGTTTTCAGAATGAAAAAGGTTTTATCACTTGTTCTTTGCACATTCATGCTTCTTGGTTGCATGAGTGTAAGTGTCTTCGCACAGGAGGATACCGTGACGGTTTATGTTTCCGTCGCAGACAAAGGCGAGCTTGTTGCGGCTCAGGTTGAAGTAACGGTTACAGACATTGACAATGACGGTGCATTTACCGTCAACGATGCTCTGTATGCTTTGCACGAAGCAGCATACGAAGGCGGTGCTGAGAAAGGCTACAGCTATTATGTTCATAAGGTTTACGGTCTTTCACTCGGCAAGCTGTGGGGCGACTCAAGCGGTAATTTCGGATATTATTTAAACAATGCATCTTGTTGGGGTCTCGGCGATACTGTTGAGGACGGAGACTATCTGAATGCTTTTGTTTATTCAGATGCAAAGTTTTATTCAGATACATATTGTTTCTTCAGCGAAAACACGCTCACAGCAGATAAATCAGAAGAGATCGAACTTACACTCAGCGGTGCAGGCTATGATGTGACCTGGAATCCGGTTACGGTACCCGTAAAAGGTGCTGAGATTACAGTCGACGGCGAAAAAACAGGTGTATTTACAGATGAAAACGGTAAAGCAACTATCACAATTGACGAAGCAGGCGAACACGTTATAAGTGCTGTTTCACAGACTCAGACTATAGTTCCTCCCGTATGCACAGCAGAAATCAACGGTATTTTTGAGATGATTTTAAATGCAATCATCAGCTTTTTCAACGCAATTGTTGATTTCTTCGTTTCACTTTTCGCATAACGGCAGAAGATGAAAAAGTTTTTTAGGTTTTTTGTTTTCGTGCTTGTCTTGGTTCTTACGGTGGCAGGGTGTATCCCTGCCACCGCTTCAGGCACGAAAGCAGAGAGTTGCATTGAGAGAATCGTTGACTATAATCTGAAAAAAACATCTTCCGTTTCCGTGCAGGATTGGATTGACGGATATCTGACTGAAAATGTTGACTCAGGAACGGAATGGTACATCATCGCTTTGAGTAATTACGGCAGATATGATTTCACTTCGTACAAAAAAGCTCTTGTCAGTTACCTTTCCGAAAACGAGATCAGCTCTGCTTCATCACGTCTGAAGTTTGCCCTTGCACTCATTGCCGCAGGTGAGAGAAACTCTCCGCTTATCACGGATTTTCTCGATAATTCTGCAGGTGAGCAGGGGATAATGAGCTGTATTTTCGCCCTGCATATTCTCAATAACGGTTACAGCTGTGAGAAATATACGAAAAAGTCTCTGACGGATGAGTTGCTTTCTCTGCAGTCTGCGGATGGAGGATGGTCTCTGACGGGAAGAAACGGTGATGTCGACGTCACAGCGATGACGGTACAGGCACTCGCACCGCAGTACGGCAGTAATACGTCGGTCAGAAGTGCGACGGATAAAGCACTCGCTTTTCTGTCCTCACGTCAGAATGCGGACGGCACATACTCAAGCTACGGCATAAGCAACCCCGAAAGTGTGTCGCAGGTTATAATCGCTCTTTCTTCGCTTGGTATCGATACACAGAAGGATGCAAGGTTTATTAAAAACTCAAAAACTCTTTTTGATGCTTTCAGCCTTTTCAGTTCAGCGGACGGAAGCTACTCTCATCAGCAGGGCAAGGAGTCCGATGAGACAGCGACCGTTCAGGTCTTTTGTGCTGCGACAGCGTACGAAAAAATGAAGAAAGAAAAGTCGCCGTTTTACATTTTCGCTCAGCAGAACAGCGTGACTGCAGAAAAACCGAAAGAGGAAAAAAGCGAATCTGTCACGTCACAAACGTCAGCGGTTACGACTGTGACCTCTGAACACGAAGATCTGCAGTCAGCACCGTCAGAGCAGACGGTAAGCACGGCAGATGCCTTGACACAGCAGACCGAAGTAATGCCTGAAAAGACGGAAAATATCAAAACGGATAACTCGTATAAGATATGGATAACCGTGGCGATCATCGTAGTTGCGGTGAGTCTTTGTGCAGGACTGACCCTGACAAAAAAGATTAAGCTCAAAGGCTGTATCATAGTGATTGCCGTCGCAGTATGTGTGATACTGATTGTAGTTTTTACAAACGTAAAACCTGCAGAAGATGAATTGTACGAAGGAAAAGAGAGTGCGGTTTCGACGGTTACTGTCAGCATACGTTGCGATACGGTGAAAGATAAAGGAAATTCCGCTATTCCCGAAAACGGCATAATACTCGAAGAAACGGAGGTTCAGACAGACGGTGACGATACTGTTTACGATGTTCTCTCGCGTGTGTGCAAGGAAAACGATATCCACCTCGAAATAACGGGATCAAAAGAGACCTTGTACGTGGAGGGAATCTGCAATCTGTACGAAAAAGATTACGGTGAACTGTCCGGCTGGATGTATTTTGTCAACGGAAAATCTCCGTCCGTAGGCTGTGCAAAGTATACTCTGTCCGATGAGGACGAGATTGTCTGGTGCTACACCTGCGAGCTTGGCGAGGATATAGATATTGACAGTTTATCAAAATGAATTATAATGGATATATAAAAGATTGAATACGGTTCTGTGAAGTCAGATGAAAAGGGAAATCAGGTCGGACTCCTGAGCAACCTCCATTACTGTGTTTATGCGTGTGCATATCAGTCAGAATACCTGCCGTATTTTTGTTTTACGCAACTTTGGAAGGAAGAGGCGGGGGACCGATATACTGTGCAGTCAGGGAAGCTTTGTTTAACCCTGACAGTTTGCCTTTGTGTTGAACTCTCCTGCCTTTCGGGGTTGGAGAGATTTTTTAGGGAAACAGCAAAAATCCGAACCCGTTTTTTGCGGGTGAATTTCTGATCCCCTCTTCGTTAAAAATACTCGCAAACCCGCAATGATTTGCGGCGTTTTGTGCCTTGGTAAACCGAAAATCTTCCTCGCAAAAAATCTCCGACCCAAAAGGCGAAGATTTTTACTGGATTTTCGGTAGCTGAGAGTGCAGGAAGGCTGACGCCTTTCAAACTCGAAACACCGAAAAGCCTTGAAAAGAACGGCTTTTGGGCGAGTTCGGATTTATACTGTTTCCCTAAGGAGGATGGCAACGTGATATCAGACGATAAAAAGCTGTGGGCGGCAGAGCTTTTACGGCAGAAAGCGGACGAGCTTGGCAGACTGCCGAAAAAAGATGATTTCGATGAGCTTACACGCTCCAGGATAAAAGCCTTCCTCGGACCGTGGCCGAGAGCTTTGGAGGCAGCGGGACTCAAAGAGGCAAAACAGCTTCCCGAAGAGACAAAAAAGAAAAAGAAACGAAACAAAAAACAATTCTGATCGGACTGAAAACTATGAGAGATTCATTTGCGGCTTGTCATCCGTTTGTAAATTTCATATATTTCGCAGCGGTAATCGGTTTTTCTCTTGTGTTGACGCATCCGCTGGCACAGGTGACTGCACTCGTCTGTGCTTTTGTCTATGCGGTGACGGTCAGCGGCAGGAAAATAATCGGATTTCTTGTGAAATTCTGTCTGCCGACGGTGTTGCTGACGATGCTCATAAATCCGTTGTTCAATCACAGGGGGGAGACAGCATTGCTTTACTTCAGCAACGGCAATCCGCTTACGCTTGAGAGTATCGTTTACGGTGTTTCTGCAGGGGCGATGCTCGTGAGCGTACTTATGTGGTTTTCTTCGTTTAACCGTGTGATGACGTCGGATAAGTTTATCTACCTTTTCGGCAAAGTGATTCCTGCCCTGTCTTTGGTGCTGAGTATGACACTACGCTTTGTCCCGAAATTCAGGTCGCAGATGGAGACAGTCTCGGAAGCACAGAAAAGCATCGGCAGGGACGTGACAAAAGGCAATCTTCTGAGCAGGACAAAAACGGCAATCAATATTTTCTCAATTATGATTACGTGGTCGCTTGAAAATGCAATCGAAACGGCTGACAGCATGAAGAGTCGTGGCTACGGACTCAGGGGCAGGACGACATTTTCTCTTTACCGTCTCGACAGCCGTGACAAAACATTACTTATATGGCTATTCTTCTGCATATCTGTTCTCATAGCAGGTGCGGTGATGAAGGCATTCAGTTTCAGCTGTTTTCCGGAGATAAGCTTTGCAGAAATCAGTATAAAATCGTTGCCGTTTTATGTGGTATATGCGATGCTTTGTATGACACCCGTTATATTAGATTTAAAGGAGGAGATAAAGTGGAAAATTTCAGCTTCAGAAATGTAAGCTTTGCTTATCCCGACGAAGAGAATAAAGCTCTCCGTGACATCTCCTTCAGCGTTTCGCAGGGTGAGTTTCTGATCCTCTGCGGTCCGTCGGGATGCGGAAAGTCTACGCTTCTGCGTCACTTTAAAACGTGCCTTGCACCTCACGGTGCTTCTGACGGAGAAATCTTTTTTGACGGCAGACCTTTGGAAGATACAGAAGAGAGGATTCAGGCACAGAAAATCGGATTTGTACAGCAGTCACCTGAAAATCAGGTGGTGACGGATAAGGTCTGGCACGAGCTTGCGTTCGGACTTGAAAGCCTCGGCTATGACACACCGACTATCAGACGGCGAGTAGCAGAGGTTGCGGCATTTTTCGGGATTGAAAACTGGTTTTATAAAAATGTGACAGAGCTTTCGGGCGGACAGAAGCAGATCCTGAGTCTTGCAGGAGTTGTGGCGATGAGTCCTGAAATCCTTGTCCTCGATGAGCCGACAGCACAGCTTGACCCGATAGCGGCATCAGACTTCCTCTCTTTACTCGGCAAAATCAACCGAGAACTCGGCATAACGATTATCCTCAGCGAACACCGCCTTGAAGAAGCATTCCCGTTCGCAACGAGAGTCATCGTGATGGATAAAGGTGAGATAGTGTGTGATGATCTGCCTGAAAAGGTGGGACTTCACCTTCGTGATAAGGGAAGCGGAATGTTTCTTGCGATGCCCACGGCTATGAGGGTGTGGGCGGGAGTGAAAACAAATCTTCCGTGTCCGCTTACGGTACGTGACGGCAGCGATTTCCTTTCTCAAAGAAATGAAGAAAAGGAAATCCTTCCACTCGGAGAGGAAAAGAAACACACATACAGCGAAGATATTGCTCTTGAGTGTGACGAACTGTGGTTCCGTTATGAAAAAAATCTGCCTGACGTGGTGAAAGGCTTTTCGTTGACACTTCACAAAGGTGAGTTTTATGCGATATTGGGCGGTAACGGTACGGGCAAATCCACGACACTCAAGGTTCTGGCGGGACTCCGACGTGCGTACCGCGGTAATATCCGAACAAACGGCAGGGTTGGTATGCTTCCGCAGAATCCGCAGACTCTTTTTGTGAAAAAAACCGTACGTGAGGATTTGTATGAAGCCTTGCGTGATACAAAACTTTCGAAGGAAGAAAAGGACAGCAGAGTCGCAGATGCCGTTTCGTTCTGCTCGCTGAACACTTTTCTTGACCGACATCCATATGATATTTCGGGCGGTGAACAGCAGAGAACTGCTCTTGCAAAGGTTTTGCTGACTTCGCCTGATATTCTTCTTTTAGATGAACCTACAAAAGGCTTTGATGCTGAGTTTAAAGTTGTGTTTGCAGACATTATCAGCAAGCTGACCGCACAGGGCATTACCGTTCTTATGGTCAGTCACGACGTAACTTTCTGTGCAGAGTACGCCCACAAATGCGGAATGTTTTTTGACGGAAATATCGTCGCAGACGGTACGCCACGCGAGTTCTTTTCTGGCAACAGTTTTTATACCACACCTGCAAACCGTATGGCGAGAAAGCTCATTCCCGAGGCTGTAACCGTCGACGAGATCATCGCCTGTTGTGGCGGAGAGATAAAAAAAGACAAAAACCTTCCTGATAAAAATGTGCCGTTACCTGAGCCGGAAAGAAAAAGTCAATCAGAAAGAAAAGGCTTTTCTCTGAAGAAACCGAAGGATAAAAGCAAACTCAGTAAACGGACGACGGTCGCATCCGCTGTGGCTTTGCTTCTGATCCCGATTACGGTATTGGCAGGAGTTTTTTGCTTTGACAACAGTCAGTATAATATAGTCGCCCTGCTTGTACTGCTTGAATGTATGCTGCCGTTTGTGCTCGTCTTTGAGGGCAGAAAACCTAAGGCGAGAGAGCTTGTCACCATTGCTGTTCTGTGTGCGATCGGAGTAGCGGGCAGGGGAGTGTTCTTTATGCTGCCGCAGTTCAAGCCCGTGATCGCTCTGACGATCGTTGCCGGTGTCGCCTTTGGCGGAGAAACGGGATTTTTTGTCGGTGCAGTTACGATGCTCACGTCAAATATGCTGTTCTCTCAGGGACCGTGGACACCGTGGCAGATGTTTGCGGCAGGAATTATCGGATACCTTGCAGGTGTTCTCTTTAAAAAAGGATGGCTTCGCAGAACCCGTGCGTCCCTGGCGGTTTTCGGTGCGTTTTCTACCGTTGCAATTTACGGTGTGCTTATGAATTTGTCATCTGCATTTGTGTTCTCGGCACAGAGTATAACATTGAAAACGCTTACTGCTTATCTGGCTTCGGGCCTCCCGATGGATCTGATACACTCTTTTTCGACGGTGCTTTTTATCCTGATCGCAGCAGAACCTATGCTTGAAAAGCTGGAACGCATCAAGCTGAAGTACGGTCTCGTCCGGTGAGAAGCAGAAAGCATTGAGATATGATGTTACGGTTTTGAAGGGCTGCTTGACATCTGCACGATTCGGGTGTATGATATTGTTACTTTTTTGTGGGATTGAGTTTTTCGATTGCTTCTGCCGAAGCGACGGAGAACTCAATCTTTTTTTGTTTTATGCTCACCCTCTCAGAGTTCAAGTCCCAAACAAAAAACACCTCGATACCTAATGGTATCAAGGTGTTTTGGTGCAGAAGAAGGGACCCGCCTGTTTCACAGGCTGCGTCCTCGGCGACCGTCGCTTTGCGACAGTACCCGCCTCGGACTTCGGAGCTAAAAACAGTCCATCGGACTGTTTTCTAACGCTCCTCACCCTCTTAGGCTTCAAGTCCCCTGACCAACAAAAAAAGACACCCGTAGGTGTCTTTTTTGTTGGTGCAGAAGAAGGGACTTGAACCCTCACGAATTTGCATTCACTAGAACCTGAATCTAGCGCGTCTGCCGATTCCGCCACTTCTGCAAGAAAAAAACCCTTAATTTTTACACGGTAGG
>JAGBFD010000135.1 GCA_017936645.1 Clostridia bacterium | reverse complement strand
GCCTTTTCCCAGTAAAGACCGATTTCAGGATAGCCTTCACGGTGAGCAACTCTTGCCATTGCAAGATACATACCAACTTCTGAACACTCACCCTCAAAGTTTGCACGAAGGTCCATGATGATGTCCTCTGAAACGCCCTGTGCTACGCCTACAACGTGCTCTGCTGCCCATGAAAGATTGTTTTCTTCCTGCTTTGTGAATTTCTCTGCAGGAACCTTACACTGCGGGCAGAATTCAGGTGCTGAATCTCCCTCGTGAACATAACCGCATACGCTGCATACCCATTTTGCCATAATAAATTACCTCCAAATAAATTTAAAATTAATTACTTTTTTATATTCAATGCAGACATCCGTTACACACACCGATGAACGTTATCATATGTGATGTAATCTTTCCGTCTACAAAGTTTACTGCATTTTTCTCGATATCCTCAAGCACGGGGTAGGCGACATCATAAAGCCTCTTACACTCCGAGCAGAGCATATGATAGTGATTTCCGGCATTACCGTCAAAGTGATCAGCTCCGCCGACTGAAATTTTCTGAATTGTCCCGTCATCCGAAAGCATATTCAGGTTTCTGTAAACAGTACCGAGGCTCAGATTCGGCATTTTCATTTTAAGTGCCAGGTAAAGCTCCTCGGCTGTCGGGTGGTCATGCCTTTGGCATAACTCGTCAATAATTGCATCGCGTTGTTTACTGTGTTTCGTTACTGCCATTGTATGACCTCCAATCAATAATGATAATTGTTACTATTATTATAATTGATTTTCGGAGAATGTCAATACTTTTTTTGAAAAATTTTTGACTTTTTTTCTTTTCTGAGTTAATATGTACCGGTAACCCTTATTTTATATTATAAAGGATGAAAAAAATGAAGAAATTTATTATATGTATATCAATTTTTACCGTTATTCTTTCAATGTTTGTCGCTTGCGGTGATAAAGGCGAAGAAACTGAGTCAACGACATCTGCTCCCACAACACATTCAATAAGTTATATTAATGATAACTACTCAACGACAAAACCCTCATATACGGCAGGTGCTGTAAAAACAAGCGAGCGATTCGGCAATGATGACAAGGCATACGTAATAGCTTATTACGATGAAAATAACTTTCTCGCCAAAGAAGAAGTTTATGAAAACGGGAAGATGGCATATTACTATATTTCTACAGGTGATGATGATATGGGAAATTCCACTCAGGTAAAGTATTATACACCTGACGGAAAGTTTGTTGCCACGCACGATAACGGATTCTTCTTTGATGAGAAAGGAAATAAAATCAGCGAAACTTCCTTTGAAGCTTTGCTTGGTACGAAATAATGATGAAGGCTGTGTACGATTGTACACAGCCTTTTTTTAGTTAATCTTATTTACTTTACCTTTTATAACGTGAAATTTATTTCTCGTTGCGAGAGTAAGCAGAGGTCCGTCGGATTTAAGATTATCCGTATATACATCTCTGACGGTGTATTCTGCCGCATCTCTCTTCATACGAACGATTTTTTCTTCGTCCTTACAGTTCGGTCCGATTGCCTTACCTGTCTTAGGGTCGAATTCGGTCGCTACGATCAGATCAACACCGAGCTTGTCGCAGATAGGTTTGATCTGAAAAACAGGAGAAGCAGAGCAGACGATAGTTTTGACACTTTTGTCACGGTTTAAAAAGTACGGGTTTATTTTATGAGCGTACTTCTCCCAGAAAAGCTTTGTTTCTTCTTCGCAGTCAACACTTTTCAAAGGACCGTAAAAGATTTCCTTAAAGCGTTCAGTCGGAACAATGCCGAGAAGAAAGCCTGTCAGAGCCACGATATGTACGGGAATATTCAGAAGAAAACGGGGATGTCTTCTTAACTCAAAAAGATAAAAGTATGTTCCTGATTCACCGTTGAATATGGTTTTGTCAAAATCGTAAACGTCAGCAATCATTAAAATTCAACATCCTTTTTGCCGTCAAGGGTTACGCTGACTGTTTTGTCACCGTAGATGATTTCGTAATCGCCCTTACCGTCAAGAGTGAGTTTTGTGAGTTTGTTGTCTGTCCAGTCGATATCGACCTTCACACCGCCCTTTGCAGTAAGACCGTGGATGTGGCCGTCAGTCCATTTGTCAGGAAGAGCAGGGAGGATTATAATTCTGTTTTCGAAAGACTGCATAAGTGCCTGAGCAATACCGCTTGTTGCACCGAAGTTACCGTCAATCTGGAACGGGGGATGAGCGTCAAACATATTCGGGAATGTGCCGCCTCTGCCACGCGGATATCTCGGGTTGATGTATCGAAGCTGATTATCGATGAGCTTGATGACCTTGTCCTTGTCACGGAGTCTTGCCCAGAAGTTGATCTTCCAGCCGAGGCTCCAGCCTGTACCGTTGTCGCCGCGGAGTTCAAGAGTCCTTCTTGCTGCCTGTGCAAGGTCAGGTGTCTTGTCTACTGAGATAAGGTCAGCAGGGAAGAGTGAATACAGATGAGATACGTGACGGTGATACTGATCAAATCCGATTTCATCTTTGTACCATTCAAGAAGCTGTCCCTTTGAACCTGTTCTGAAGGGAAGGAGCTTGTCATTTTTTTCCTTGATTTCAGCGATAACGTCGCTGTCAGCACCGAGGATATCTGCAGATTTGAGAATGTTCTGGAAAAGGTCGCGGATGATACCCATTGTCATATAAGTTGTTTCGCTGACAGAGCAGTCTTCGTGACCGATTTTATACTCGTTTTCCGGTGAGGTTGACGGAGCAAAGATCAGATAACCGTCCTTGTCCTCGATGAGAAGATCAAGGCAGAATCTTGCCGCAGATTCCATGATAGGTAATGCTGTATCCTTGAGGAAATCCTTGTCAAGAGTGTATTCGTACTGCTCATAAAGGTGGCGGCAGAACCACGCACCTGCCATCGGCCAGAAGGACCATACGGGGTTACCTTTAGAAGGTGTGGGGATTCTCCAGAGGTCAACATTATGGTGAACGCAGAAGCCGCCGGCATTGTAGTAATTTTTTGCTACTTCCTTACCTGAAACGGAAAGCTCCTTGATGAAGTCGATAAGCGGAGCGTTCATTTCGGGGAGAGAGCAGGTCATTGTCGGCCAATAGTTCATCTCTGTGTTGATATTTGTAGTGTAATTTGAACGCCACGGTGAACACATTTTAAAAGTCCAGATTCCCTGAAGCGTCATAGCCTGAGAGCCTTTTCGTGAGCCTGCGATTGTGAGATAGCGTCCGAAGTTGAAAAGAAGGCAGTAAAGATCATTGTCATTATCTTTATTGCGAAGGAATTCGTGAAGTCTGCGGTTTGTGGGAGTACCGTCTTTTTTGCTGTTGCCAAGGTCAATTGACACTCTGTTATAATACTTGCTGTGGTCAGCGATGTGTCTTGACTTGAGCTCGTCAACACCTTTCTCGACAGCTGAACCGATGATTTCACGGCAGATACCTTCATAATCCTTGGTTGACTGATAAAGAGGCTTGTCCCAGGATTCGAAATTGCTTTCGGCTGTGAGGATGATGTGTGCATATGTAGCATCAGAAACGTTGAGGTATTTCTTTGTTGCTTTGAGCTGACCGTCAGTCACGACCTTGAACATACAGCAGAATTCAATACCCTTTTTCTCTCCTTCGTAGTATTCAGGACCCGGGATAGGATCGTTTGAAAAGTCGATGTGAGACGGGCAGACACCACGTAAAATGTATGTATCTCCGCTGATTTCAACATCATACTTCAGATCACATCTGATCATTGCATTGAAATCAAGCTTTTTCTTACCTGAAGCGGTCATTGAGTAAACGAGTACCTTATCGGGGTTACTGATAAATCCTTCTCTTGTGTACTCAGTATCGTTTGCTGTGAATTCTGCCTTTGTGACAGCTGTTGCAATGTCGAGTTCACGTCTGTATTTTTTAGCACACATATGAACGTTGGATGTTATCATAAGCTTGCCGAGCTGAAGATACCACTCGCAGTCGTCGCCTGTGAAATTCTCTTCAATGTAATCTCTTGATTCGAGCATCTTGCCACTTAATGCAAGATCACGTGCCTTGACGAAATGTTCGAATTTATTTTCGATAACATATTTATGTGAATAACCTGACCAGAGAGTGTCGAGGTTAAGGCCGATGGTTTCTTTGTCGCATCCGCCGAAAACCATAGCACCAAGGCTGCCGTTTCCGAGAGGAAGTGCCTCAACCCACTCTTTAGCAGGGTGTCTGTACCATAAAACGTGTGAACCGAGTCCCATAAAAATTACCTCCGTAATCAAATATATTTAAAGTATACATTATGTGTACAATTAAAGTCAATCGCTTGTATTGCAATTTTTCATATTTTATTATAGAATATAAAAGTATATTTAATTATGTTTTTCGAATGGAGAAATTATGGCTGACAAGGTTTTGATAATAGGAGCAGGTGCAGCAGGACTGATTGCTGCAGGTACGGCTTCGGCATACGGCAAGGATGTCACAATTCTTGAACGTAATGAGCGTCCTGCCCGCAAGGTGGTTATTACCGGTAAAGGAAGATGTAACGTTACAAATAATTGCAAAGAACTCAGTGAGCTTATTGCAAATGTACCGGTCAACGGACGCTTTCTTTACAGTGCTTTTTCTAATTTTATGCCGTCAGATACTATTGAATTGATTGAAGATATGGGAGTTCCTCTCAAGTGTGAGAGGGGAAACCGTGTTTTCCCTGTTTCCGATAAGGCTCTTGATATAGTGGATGCACTTGTACGTTACGGTACTGATGACGGTGCACAGATAGTCAATGCAAGAGCGAAAGAGCTTATAATAGAAAACGGTGAGCTTAGGGGCGTACGTACCTTTGACGGCGAAGAGTTTTATGCTGACAGCGTTCTCATCGCAACAGGCGGAATGTCATATCAGGCGACAGGTTCAACGGGCGACGGCTATGACCTTGCACGTCAGGCAGGTCACACGATAGTTGAACCCAAGCCGTCTCTTGTACCACTTAATGCACATGAAGGATTCTGTTCTGAACTTATGGGTCTTTCTCTTCGTAATGTAGGTATGAAAGTGATCGATACAAAACGAAACAATAAGGTCGTGTATGAGGATTTCGGTGAAATGCTCTTCACTCATTTCGGTGTATCCGGACCTATGGTGCTTTCTGCAAGTTCGCACCTGCGTGACATGGAAAAGGGCAGATATATTATAAATATAGATCTCAAACCTGCACTTGACCATGAACAGCTTGATGCAAGAATATTGAGAGATTTTTCAGAAAATAATAATAAAAATTATATAAACTCACTTGGAGCACTTCTGCCCAGAAAGCTGATTCCCGTAGTAGCAAAGCTCAGCGGAATCAAGCCGACGGTTAAAGTGAATCAGATTACGCGTGAAGAACGTCGCAGATTGGTTGAGCTTCTCAAGTCTTTCAAGGTGACTGTAAAAGGCTTCAGACCTATTGACGAAGCGATCATCACTTCAGGCGGGGTCAGCGTTTCGGAGATAAATCCGAAAACTATGGAATCAAAACTTTTAAAAGGTCTTTATTTTGCAGGTGAGGTTATCGACGTTGATGCATATACAGGCGGATTTAATCTGCAGATTGCATTTTCGACAGGTAAACTCGCAGGTGAAAATTTATAATTACAGGAGAATGTATTATGGCTATCAATATTGCAATCGATGGTCCTGCAGGTGCAGGTAAAAGCAGTATCGCAAAACATGTTTCAAAAGAACTCGGATATATCTATGTTGATACAGGTGCTCTTTACAGAACGGTCGGTCTTTACTCGATCCGCAAAGGAATCGACACTAAGGATGCGCAGGCGGTAACAGCTACACTCAAAGATATTGAGGTAAAGCTTGGATTCGTCGACGGAGCTCAGCACGTTTTTCTCAACGGAGAAGATGTTTCTGATGCTATCAGAACTCCCGAAGCATCGATGGGAGCTTCGAACGTGTCTGCAATTCCTGCCGTCAGAACATTCCTTTTTGATCTGCAGAGAGATATTGCAAAGAACAATAACTGCATTATGGATGGCAGAGATATCGGTACTGTTGTTCTTCCTGATGCACAGATAAAGCTTTTTCTTACCGCATCACCCGAGGCAAGAGCTGAAAGAAGATACAAGGAACTTATTGAAAAGGGAGAGAAGGTTGACTTTCAGGATGTCCTTGATGATATAAACAAGCGTGACTATCAGGATTCTCACCGTGAAATCGCTCCTCTCAAGCAGGCTGAAGATGCTGTCCTCGTTGATAACAGCGGTTGTAACCTTGAAGAAGGTGTAGCTCTCGTCATAGGTATTATCAAAGAAAAGCTTAACTGACAGGGGAGAATTATGTCTTACAAATTCAATTTTAAAAAGACGGACTCAAGATTGTCATATCATCTTCTCAGACCGTTAGCAAAGTTTATTATAAAAGTCAAGTACAAGGTAAACTATGTAGGCATAGAAAACCTGCCTGAAAACGGTGCTTATATCCTTGCTTCAAATCACATTACGGCACTCGATCCTGTAATGATTGCCGCAGCTTGTAAGAGGCCGATGCATTTTATGGCAAAGAAAGAACTTTTTGAAAATAAACTTTCGGGCTGGTTTCTGACAAGACTGAATGCATTTCCCGTTGACAGGACAAAGTTTGATGAGGAATCGATAAACTATGCCATTGAAATAGTCAAAAACGGCGACATACTCGGAATTTTCCCGGAAGGTACACGTTCACCTGACTTCACTCCAAAAGCAGGTAAGGGCGGAACGTGTTACATAGCAAAAGTGTGTAAGTGCGATGTAGTGCCTGTTTCTATTTATACAAACGATGAAGCGAAAAGCGGTACGAAGCTTACTATACGGTACGGTAAACCTATAAAGTATGAAGAGCTGAAGTTTAATCCTGAAAGTATGAAAATGAAGGATTTACGACACGCAACAAGCCTTATTATGGAACGAATTACAGATTTATGGAGATTAGGACATGGAGATTAAACTCGCAAAAACAGCAGGTTTCTGCTTCGGAGTCAACCGTGCTGTTGATATGCTTTACGGTATGGTTGAAAATGGAGAGAAGGTATGCACTCTCGGACCGATAATTCACAATCCTCAGGTTATTGACGATCTTGCGAAGAAAGGTGTCGTTATCATAGAAAATGAAAACGAAGTGCCCGAAAATACAAAAGTAGTCATCCGTACTCACGGTGTTGAGAAGCGGGTTGTCGATACTCTGAAGGAGAATAAGGTGGATTTCTGCGATGCGACCTGTCCTTTTGTACGTAAAATACATAAGATTATTAATGAAAATTCGGATGAGAATACGTTCGTTATGATAGCAGGTGACGAAAATCATCCTGAGGTACAGGGGATAAGAAGCTATTGTAAAGGCCAAAGTGTAGTTTTCAAAAACAGTGAAGAACTGGAAAAATTTGCAGAAAACAATGAAAAATATTGTCAAAAAGAAATTTTAGTGGTATGGCAGACGACATTTAATACCGTAGAACACGAAAAATGTTTAAAAATAATAAAAAAACACTATACAAATGCAAAAATTTTTGATACAATATGTAGTGCTACTAACGAGCGACAGGAAGAGGCGATGCGTTTAGCCCAAACCTGTGACGCTATGATCATAGTAGGAGGACGGCAAAGCTCAAATACTGCGAAGTTGAAGGCTGTATGTGAGAACTGTTGTCCGACCTATCTGATTGAGACTGCAAAAGAGCTTTCTTCGATAGATCTGAGCAGCTACGAAAAGATAGGTGTAACCGCAGGAGCTTCCACTCCGGCGGCAATCATAAAGGAGGTACTTTCAACAATGTCGGAAAACACAAACGCAATCGAAAACGTTATTGAAACAGCAGAGGAGGTGGCAGTTACTTCTAACGCTGAAGATATGAGTTTTATGGAGGCACTCGAAGAGTCTCTTAAAAATATGAGCACAGACCAGAAGGTCCGCGGTATCGTTACCGGTATTTCTCCCAGCGAGATTCAGGTTGATATCGGCAGAAAGCAGACAGGCTATGTTCCTGCTGACGAGTACAGTGCAGATCCTACAGCAGATCCTATGAAGGATCTCAAGATCGGCGACGAAATCGGTCTCATCATCATGAAGACAAATGATCAGGAAGGCACAATTATGCTTTCTAAGAAGAGATATGACGCTCAGGGCGCATGGGACAAGGTCGAAGCAGCTAAGGAGAACGATGAAGTTCTCACAGGTACAGTTACAGATGTTATCAAGGGCGGCGTTATCGTTGTTACAAACGGTGTAAGAGTATTCGTTCCTGCATCACTTGCTACAGCATCAAGAGGCGACTCACTTG
>JAGBFD010000134.1 GCA_017936645.1 Clostridia bacterium | reverse complement strand
TATACCGTCAGCAGCCTTTGCGTTACCCTCGATTTCATATCCGGTCACTCTTTTCACAGCGTCGCCTGACCAATATGTGCGAACATCAGCAAACATCTGAGCTCTGTTTGTAAGAAGCTTCATAAAGAGCATTGAGATGCCGTTGAGAACATCATTCTCTGTTGCGAGGATGTACGGCTCACGAGCGCCGTTCCAGTCAAATGAAGTGTTGCAAAGAGCTTCTGCAAAGTCTGCGTTGGGATAGAAGTCTGTCCACTGACGCTGACCCTGGAAACCTGCAGCGATTGCATTATGACCAACCATCTCTTCCTCACAGCCTGCAGGAAGATTCTTGTTGCCGTTCATAAGATCCTTGATGATAACCATCATCTTAACAACGAATTCCCAATCCTTTTCCTTCTGCTCGTCTGACTTTCTTACGAACTCGGGGTTCTTGTCGAAGCCTTCCTTACAGTTTTCCTTTGTCCACTTGAGAGCCTTCTGGAACTCAGCCTCATCGTAGATGCCTTCTGTCATTCGTCTGATGATCTCTACCTCGTCAACTGACTCGACACGAAGTCCGAGATACTCCTCAAGGAAGTTCGGGTCGATTGATGAACCTGCAATACCCATGCAGATTGAACCGATCTGAAGATATGACTTGCCCTTCATTGTAGCAACTGCAACTGCTGCACGTGCGAAGCGGAGAAGCTTCTCTTCAACGTCTGCAGGGATGTTGTCTGACTCGTCAGCTTCCTGAACATCGTGACCGTAGATGCCGAATGCGGGAAGACCCTTCTGTGCGTGAGCAGCAAGAACTGATGCAAGGTAAACAGCACCGGGACGCTCAGTAGCGTTGAAGCCCCATACACCCTTGATTGTCATCGGGTCCATATCCATTGTTTCTGAGCCGTAGCACCAGCAAGGTGTAACAGAAAGAGTGATCATAACGCCCTCTTTCTTAAACTTTTCAGCACAAGCTGCAGCTTCTGCAACACGGCCGATTGTTGTATCAGCGATAACAACCTTAACGGGTTCGCCGTTTGAGTATCTGAGGTTTTCCTCGAAAAGCTTCTTAGCAGCTTTTGCCATACCCATTGTCTGATCTTCAAGACCCTCTCTTACCTTAAGAGGTCCTCTTCTGCCGTCAATTACCGGACGAATACCGATTACGGGATAATCGCCGATGAATCTGTTTTCTGCCATATGATATCATCCTTTCAGATTAATTTACTTTATTTCAAGCTTTAAGCCTGATTACGTGTTGTATGGCCCCCTTGCCTAAAGGGGGCTGGCACGACAAAGTCGTGTCTGGGGGATATTAACGTTTCAACTGTTCTTTTACCATAAGGTCTATATACTCACAAACTCCGTCAAAGTTATAATTCACCTCATTATTCGGAATCCGTATAACAGTTAAATTTCTCGCTTCAATCCGTTGTGTTCGTATCTTATCTTTCAAAAAACCACTATTTTCAAAATGCTGTGAACCGTCGATTTCTATTACCAATCTCGCCCGATGACAATAAAAATCTGCAATATAATTATCAATAACCTTTTGCCTGAGAAAGCGGACAGAATGCCCTCTCAAGAAATCGTACCAAAGATGTCTTTCTTCTCTTGTCATATTTTTTCTGAGATTCTTCGCATTTTCTGTCAATGAAGGATTATGTTTTCTTTCCACAATATCCCTCCGTCTTTTGGCTTCGCCAAAATCCACCTCCCTTTAGGCAAGGGAGGCTTATTATCACCAACCGGTATTAGCATTTATACCTGTAATATAAATATTTCCAATATTAAAGTACCATATAAACGCACTTTTTTCAACCAACCAACCGTCTTCGCCTTCGTGTCCGTTACCGGCATTCCAATTGGAATAATGGCGACCGGGTTTGGGTTGAACTGCATAGTGAATTCTCACATACTCTTCATCAAGTTCAGCTTCAGTTATCTCATAATCCTGCAAAGAATATGCCTTTTTTGACATAAAGTTTTCAGCAAGCACTTGTGCGGTATCACTACCGTCTTTGACATAAACAGGACGTGCTATTACTAAAGTCAACACCACTATAAGCACACACACTATTGAAAGTACAATTCGCTTTGTTTTAGTCATAAGCAACAACCTTTTTGTTTTATTTCACAATTTTGAGGAAATCTGCATATGCTTCTTCCCACTTATCAACTTCTGCAGGCTCGTAAACCTTGAGTTCTGAAGAATTTGCAACGATTTTTCTTGCTTCGCTGATATCTGCAACTGAACTGTCGGACATCAACTGAAC
>JAGBFD010000133.1 GCA_017936645.1 Clostridia bacterium | reverse complement strand
TTTCCTTAAAACTAAAAGGAATGAGCCCGGTTCAATACCGAACTCATTCGCATGCAATTTAATATTTATTTTTGTCTAAACTTTGGGGTTCACTTCACAAAGTTCGGGTCATTTGTTCTTTTATAAAAGTTAATCGTTTTCGAATGATGTTTCATTGATCATCTTGTCAAAATAATCAGCACCCTGAGTAAAGATACGTTTGCCGAGCTCGATTATCTCAGGCCAGTTGATGTTACAAAGCATAGAAAACTGCTTAGCAATATTCTCCGTGGGATCGCCTTCCTTTTTCAATGCAAGAAGGTAGAAGGTGAAAGCTGCACCGTCGGAAATATTGTCATAATATCCGCTTTCATTAGCTTTTAAGTACTCATACATTGCTGAGCTTGCGGTATCGGCAAGAAACTCAACGGGAATTTTCTTCTGAATACTGTACTCCGCCATAAAAGTAAGCAGGACCCTTATCTGATAAAGAAGAGCGGATGTCATATTGAGCTTGCCGAGGTCAACTATCCCGTCTTCGGGTCTTACCTTTGCCATTTTCTGACCGAGAGCTACTGCTTTATCACGGTTACCGTTTGCTATGTGCGACTGTATCTCGTCATTGATGATTTTAAATTCGCCTGTTTCAGTCATTGATTTTTTGACATAGATCTTCATATCTCTGTCGTCTGCCATCTTTATATCCCCAATACAGAATTATTTTTCTTCAGCAGCGAGTTTCTTCTGCTGACGGCGAACCTTCGCCTTGTAATTCATAAATTCATTATAATTAGCATCAGGAGTCGTGTATGATGCGAGAGAAACGCAGTGCATATTGTTTCTGCCCCTGAAGTCGCTGCCACCGATTGCAAGCAAGCCGTTTTTCTTTGCAAAAACTGCAAGCTCCGCAGTGGTCTCTTCGTCGTGCTGAGGACACCATACTTCGATGCCGTCGAGTCCTGCTTTTATAAGCTTTTCAAGGACAGTCGTGCCTTTATATGTGCCCGTGTACGCGAGGATCGCTATGCCTCCTGCATCGTGGATAGCAGAAATTATCTCCTCAGGTTCAGAGAGCTTCGGTCTGACAAGGATACTGTTTTCCCCGCCTTCGTTGAAAAGCTCATTGTAAAGATCACCGTAAAGCTCCGTAGTAATTCCGCTTTCGACGAGAGCTGCCATAATATGTACGGGATAAACATTGGTGGAACCCTGAGCACATTTAAGCACAAGATCTGCCGAAATGGGATATTTCTGTGATGCTTTGATCATCATGTACTGAGCTGCACGCTTTCTTGCGAGCAGGTTGCGATGACACAGTCCTTCAAGTCGATCGGGAGAGTCACTCATAAAACCGATGATATAAACCTCAGTTTTATTCTCACTGTCGTAGGAAGAAATCTCCACACCGGGGATAACCTTAATCCCGTGACGCTCACCGATGAGCTTTGCTCTTACAGTACCTGCAAGGCAGTCACGGTCGGTAATAGCGAGGGTTTCAACTCCGCGTTTCTGTGCCAATAAAATTATGTCGTCGATACCCATTGAGCCATCAGACAGTTTTGTGTGACAATGCAAATCTACCGTCATTTTTATAATTCCTCCCAACTTGTAGAACCAGCTTGATTTTTAGCGATATTAGCCTAATGCTATTATATAGCAAAAGTTTTCCGATTTCAAGTGGGTATTTTCTGAAACGAAAAATTGAAGCAAAAAAAGTTTATTTTTGTCAAAAAATGCTCTCGATTACTTTTGTACACTCGACGGGAGAGTAAACCCAATGGTCGATGTGGTCGGAGTCGGTATAGTATTTTACGGGCGGAGTGGGATATTCCGCTTCAAAGGCGTCTACGATGATAAGCTTTATTTTCATACGTTCAGGCAGCATACTTTTTATATACACTCCTGCGTGACAACCCGGGGTAATGCCTTCGGAATACTCCGCAAGTCCTGCAAGGTTCGGTGTCAGTTCTACAAATATACCGTAGTTTTCTACGGAACGTACTATGCCGGGGACTGTTTCTCCGGGAGAAAATTCACCTGCATTCTGTTCCCACGTGCCGAGCAGTTCTTTGTGAGAAAAGGTAATTCTGCCGTATTCGTCAATGGATTTGACTACGACCCTTATCATCTGTCCGATGCTGAAGCGTACAGAAGGGTGGGGGATGCGTGAAACTGAGATGCTGTCAATGGGCAGCAGACCGTTTATTCCTGCTCCGATGTCGAGGAAAACACCGAAGCTTTCCATATGTGTCACCTTTGCACGGATGACATCGCCCGGACGCAACTTTGAGATGTAGTTGTCAATGCAGTCCTGCTGTACGGAACGTCTTGAGAGTACGGCATATTCTCTGTCATTGGCATCCTTGCGGAAGCCGAGGATATGAAACATCACGGGTTTGTTTACACGTGATATTAGAGCGATGTCACGTACCGAGCCGTCGCTTATACCCACAGCCCCTTCTTCGTGAGGAATGATACCGTACATACAGCCGAGGTCGACCCGCAGGTCATGGTTCTTGTCGCACAGCAACGCTCTCGCTTCGACAATCGCACCCGTGAAAAAGGCTTCGTGAAGTGAATTTGCGCAGGAGAGAAAGGCCTGGTTGGAGGGAGTTGAAATCAGCTGTCCCTCAGGAGTGAAGTTTTGCATATATGTTTTACCACCTTTGTTTTCGGCGGATTTACCGCCTTTAAATTGTTTTTCTACTTAAATAATATGAATGTTTTGCCCGTTAATGACAAAAAATGTATACAATTGTTTTGCTTTGTGTTATAATATATAATTAATGAAAGTTCGGTTAAAACAGGAGGGATAACGATGGATGTACGTGTAGGTGACAAACTCGTGATGAAGAAGAACCATCCGTGCGGCTGCAATACTTTTGAGGTGCTGCGTTCGGGAATGGATTTCAAAATCAGGTGTGAAAAATGCGGTCACGAAGTAATGGTGCCCCGTGTAAAGGCAGAAAAGAACATCCGTAAGATCCTCCGCGGTGATGAGGAGATTAAAAAGTGAAAGGTTTTCGTTAATATGAAAAAGATAGTAATTGCAATAGTTGCTGTTTTGGTCTGTGTATCAGCAGTAGTTCTTTGGAATTTAGATGAGATTCTTTTTCCGTACGAGGGTGAAATCACGATAGTAGATCATATCAGCGATAAAATAGAGGAAAAGAACGCGGTGTCCTTTTGGACATATTACTTCTCGGACGAAGAACCGCCTTTGTACAGTCATTTTAAGGAAAGCTACCGTTGGGATACTTTTGCAGAAAACTGTGAAGAAGGAAAAATTGGTGAAATAACAGTTGCCCGTGCTTTTGATATGGAGGCGGGTGGTCAATCGTTGGATTTAAAAAAACTCGCTTTCAATGGTGAATCATACGTGTTAACGTGCGACGGACATTTCTCTTTGGATCACGGTGAAACTGATACTTTCAAAGCTGAAGATTGCTACACCGAGTATTGCAGAGAACAGAATTTTAAATACCTGAAAAAGTTTGATTTTAAGTTTAATACTGACCTTTACGGCTTGAAGGAATATCGGTTTTATGTCCTGACAAATATTGAAGATTTAACTGCTGAAATGTATGAAAGAGATTACCTTGACAGTGACAGCGAGGTTTATAAAGACTCACAGCTTGTTTATGTCAAGCTTGGTTCTGCACAAAACTGACTTTTTCTTACATAAAATACAAGTACACGGAGGATTTTATGCTTGATAAATTAAAATCGGTTGAAGAAAAGTTTGAGGATATCAATGCACAGCTCTGCGATCCTGATGTCATTTCGGATATGGAGAAATACCGTAAGCTGATGCAGGACGTCAAGCATCTTACACCGATAGTTGAAAAATACCGTGAATACAAAAAAGTTAATTCTGACCTTGAGGAAGCGAAAATGCTTCTTGACGAAGGCGGACTTGATAAGGATTTCCGGGAGATGGTAATCGAACAGCTCGAGGATTCCAAACAGCAGATTGAAGTTATCGGTGAAGAGCTGAAAATCCTGCTTCTTCCCCGTGACCCGAATGATGACAGAAACGTTATCATCGAAATCCGCGGCGGCGCAGGCGGTGAGGAGTCTGCTCTTTTTGCAAACTCACTTTTCAGAATGTACTCCATGTACGCTGAAGCAAGAGGCTGGAAGCCTGAAGTTTTAAGCTCTAACCCGACTGAACTCGGCGGATTCAAGGAAGTCAGCTTTATGATAAGCGGTGACGGAGCTTACTCACGATTCAAGTTTGAAAGCGGTGTTCACCGTGTTCAGCGTGTGCCCGAAACCGAATCGCAGGGACGAATCCATACGTCAACCGTAACTGTGGCTGTCTTGCCTGAAGCACAGGATGTCGATATTGAAATCAATCCTGCAGACCTGCAGATCGATACCTTCCGTTCAAGCGGTGCAGGCGGTCAGCATATCAATAAGACCGAATCTGCGATCCGAATCACTCACTTGCCGACAGGTACGGTCGTTGAGTGTCAGGATGAGAGAAGTCAGCATAAAAACAGGGACAAGGCGATGAAGATTCTTCGCTCAAGAATCCTTGATGCTGAACGTGAAAAGCAGAATAAAGAGATTGCAGGTGAACGCAAGTCGCAGGTCGGTACGGGCGACAGAAGTGAACGTATCCGTACTTACAACTATCCGCAGGGACGTGTCAGCGACCATAGAATAGGACTTACTCTGTATAAGCTTGAGGCGATCCTCAACGGTGATCTTGACGAAGTGATTGATGCGTTGATTACTGCGGACACGGCAGAGAAGCTGAAATCGGAATAATTCCGAGGTGATTTTTTGAAAACGAAGTTTTATGAAAAATGCGACGGGAATGAACTTTCCGAAGCTGCAGAAATATTGAAAAATGGCGGACTTGTCGCAATACCGACTGAAACGGTGTACGGACTTGCGGCAAATGCCTATAACGGTGAAGCTGTTTCAAAGGTCTTTGAAGCAAAGGGCAGACCGACGGATAACCCGATGATCGTCCATATCTCGAAGATTGAGGAGATCTACCCTCTTGTGACAGAATTTCCCGAAAAAGCAAGGGCTCTTGCCGAGGCTTTCTGGCCCGGACCGCTTACGATGATCCTTCCGAAGTCAGACCTTGTACCGCGTGAAGTCGCACCAAGGCTTGAAACCGTGGCTGTGCGTATGCCGTCACACCCGATAGCAAGGAAGATTATCGAGCTCGCAGGTGTACCTCTTGCCGCCCCGTCGGCAAATTCTTCGGGTTCACCGAGTCCCACGACAGCACAGCACGTGATTCACGATCTTGACGGAAAAATTGATGCGGTCGTTGACGGAGGAGAGTGTGATGTCGGCATCGAATCGACGGTAATAACTCTCGCAACCGATGTGCCGAGGCTCCTTCGCCCCGGTGGTATAACCGTTTCACAGCTTGAATCCGTACTCGGTCACGTGGATGTCGACCCCGCTGTCATATCCGAGCTTGAGGAAGGTGTGGCACCTGCCTCACCCGGAATGAAATACAAGCATTATTCGCCCAAAGCGGAAGTATATATTGTTGAAGGAAGTCTTGAAAGCTTCAGGTTTCTGATTGACTCTGAGTCACGCGAAGGAGATATGGCTCTTTGCTTTAACGGTGAAGAGAAGGATATTCCGATCGAATGTCTTTCTTTCGGTGATGAGAATGATCTCAGTTCACAGGCACATCTGCTTTTTGCACAGCTTCGCAGGTTTGATGAGCTGAAAGCGAAAAGAGTTTTTGTACGTGCTCCCGTCAGCGAAGGTGTCGGTCTCGGAGTTTACAACAGGCTTCTTCGTGCCGCTGCCTTTAAAGTGATTAAGCCTCCCGTGATTTACGGCCTTACGGGACAGACGGGTGCAGGAAAAAGTACTGTAGGGAAAATGCTCAGCGAAAAAGGTTACCTCATAGTTGACGGAGACGTTGCTGCAAGGGCAGTAGTCGAAAAAGGTTCACCCGTGCTTGATGAATTAAGCAGAGCTTTCGGTGCGGATATCATTGACGAAAACGGATGTCTTATTCGTTCTGCACTTGCTGAAAAAGCTTTTTCTTCGGAAGAAAACCGTCAGAAGCTCAACAGCATTACTCATCCTGCGGTGACAAAGTGGTCAGTAGATTTTATCAAAAAGAATCTCACAGAAAATCACAAGGGTGTAGTGATTGATGCCGCAGCGATTTTTGACAGCGACATTCAGCGTTACTGCACGAAAATGATCGTCGTTACTGCTCCCGAGGAGGAGCGACTGGCAAGAATCCTTGAACGCGACGGACTAACACGTGAGGCGGCTATGCTTCGGATTAAAGCACAGAAAGACGAGCAATACTATAAAGAAAGAGCTGACATTCTCGTCAGGAATTATGCTCCATACAACCTTTCGCAGGAGCTGGAATTATTATAAGACCAAGCGTCTGCGTAAGTTGTCAAAGTTGTGTAAAATAAAAAATTGCTATTTATATTTTAAAGTCAATAAATGTAAGGAGGACTCGAAATGAGCGAAGAGAAAACAGAAGTACAGCTTCTTCAGGAGAAGCTTCTTATGGACAAAAAGCACGCCGCCAAAGTGATTGACGACGCAGAAATGGCAAAGGCTATGGACTTTGCAGAGGGCTATAAAAAATTCCTCAATGACAATAAGACTGAGCGTGAAGTCGCAGCTTTCATCATTGAAGAGGCAAAGAAACACGGTTTTACGGAATTTGACAAATTCGGCACATACAAGCCGGGCGACAAGGTTTACTACCTTAATCGCAAAAAGGCAGTTATCCTTGCTGTAATCGGTAAGAAGAGCATCGGTGAGGGTGCACACATCGCAGCTGCACACATTGACTCTCCGAGAGTAGACCTCAAGCCGAATCCGCTTTATGAGTCAAGCGAAATCGCACTTCTCAAAACTCATTACTACGGCGGAATCAGAAAGTATCAGTGGCCGACCGTGCCTCTTTCAATGCACGGTGTTATCGTTCGTAAGGACGGTACTGAGGTCAATATAAATATCGGTGAGAAAGAGGGAGAACCTCAGTTCATCATCACAGACCTTCTTCCTCATCTTGCACGTGAGCAGAGCGAAAGAAAGCTCGGTCAGGGCATCAAGGGCGAGGAGCTCAACGTTATCGTGGGTTCACTTCCGTTCAAGGCAGATGCAGGCAGTGAGCTTGTAAAGCTTAATATCCTTAAAATGCTCAATGACAAGTACGGCATCGTCGAGGAGGATTTCCTCACAGCTGAAATAGAAATGGTACCTGCAACAAAGGTAACAGATATCGGCTTTGACCGCAGTCTTATAGGCGGATACGGTCACGATGACCGTGTCTGTGCATATCCTGAGCTTATGGCTATCCTTGAGCTTAATGAAGCTCCCGAGCATACGGCTGTCGCTGTATTTGCAGACAAGGAAGAAACAGGTTCAGACGGAAATACAGGTCTTCAGTCATCGTATCTCCGCTATTTCATCGCAGACCTCGCAAGATTCGAGGGCCTTATGGGCAGAGATGCGCTTTCGAAGTCAAAGTGTCTTTCGGCTGACGTCAATGCGGCATTTGACCCCACATTCCCGTCACCCTTTGAAACAGCAAACTCAGCTTATATCAACAAGGGTATTGTTGTAACGAAGTATACAGGCTCAGGCGGTAAGGGAGGCACCTCCGATGCTTCTGCAGAATTTGTAGGTGAAGTCACAAGAATATTCAATGCGGCAGATGTCTGCTGGCAGATGGCTGAACTCGGTGCTGTCGATGCAGGCGGCGGCGGAACAGTTGCAAAGTACGTAGCAAACCTTGATATTGACGTAGTTGACGTCGGTGTACCCGTACTTTCAATGCACGCTCCGTACGAAGTGGTTTCCAAGCTTGACGTTTATATGACAAACAAAGCTGTTTCCGCATTCTTCAAGGCATAAAAACTTAAGAGCAGTAATGACCTGTAAGGCCGTTACTGCTCTTTTTCAGCTTTCTATTACTTTACGGTAGTTTTCTATCTGCTTTTCTGTAGGTGCGTAGTCTGTCTTTGAACAACAAGGGATAGTCGGTTCGCTGCCGTCAGTACCGAAAAACGGTGTCTCACGGTCATTCTCGTACAGTTTACGACACTCTTCAAGTCTGAAATCGGGGATATCATAAGGCTGACCTCCGTTGAGAACAGAACGGTGAGCGAGGATAGCAACGGAAGACATCGCAGTAGCCGAGTAAATATCGTAAGGATGCTCAGGCTGCTTTCCTTCTTTTATGTGTTCAATAAACATTCTTGCAACGAGGTAGTCACCACCGCCGTGACCGCTTGATTCAATGACCGCTTCGTCCTTATCGTTCCATGAAGGCTCATAGAGATTTGCTTCCTCCATACCTTCGGGTATCGCCCAGTCGCTGTAACGAAGCATAACCTTTCCGTCTGTACCGCGGAGGTTTTCAATCTGTCCGTTTTTACCGCATATACGGTAAGCGTTGTGATGAGCTCCGAAAGCGGCACAGCCCGTGAATCTGAAGACAGAGCCGTCGTCATTTGATGTGATCATCACGCAAGCGGAGTCACCGACCTGCCTTGTAGTCGCAACTTCGGGAATGGGAGAAAAAACAGGGAACGCACACACCTTTTGGGGAGTTGCACCCGTTGCCCACATGATCGGAGCGAGAGAATGAGTCACATAATAGGAACGCGGAAGATAGTTTCTCCAGTGTTCGGGGAAGTAAACACACTCTTTGAGAAAACTCGAATCTTCGGGATTTATGGGGTGATTGTACTCACCTTCGGCATAAAGGATGTCACCAAGAGTACCACCATCGCAGATTTTCTTCATCTCACGGTTAAATTTCATCTGAGGATAGTTTTCAGCGATCATATAAATTGATTTGCTCTTTTCGAAGGCACGGACAAGCTCGACACCTTCTGCCATCGTTGCATTACTGATACACTCAGAAAGAACATGAATATTCTTCTCGAAGCATTTTATTGCATACGGTGTATGCTCGTGAAAATAGTTCGCAAGGACTACGGCATCCATTCCGAGAGCGAGGAACTCGTCGAAACTCTCATAAACCGGCACTTCAAAGCCGAGCTTTTTCAGACCGTTCTCAGCCCTCTCCTTATTGAATTCACACAAAGCTACAATTTCACAGTCAAGAAGTGCAAGATTCTGAGCGATATCTATTCCGCGTCCTGCACCGAATATACCTATTCTGATCTTTTTCATAAAAACCACTCCTTTTTGAGTCAGTTTAAGTTTAACAGAACTGAGCAGAAAAAACAATAGGAAATCTGCAATTTCTTAAGCTTGATTTTCATTTTCATAGTTACGAGTAAAAAACAGCCTGTACTTTTCAGTACAAGCTGTTTTTTGAATTAAGATTACTGCTTTGCACCTGCGTCGAACATTTCGAGCACCTTCACTGATGCAGCGAAGCAGTCAGCAAGGCAGGATGCATTAAGAGCATCGGGAGTATCGAGTCTTGTGTGATAGAAATCAGGAAGAGCGTGGTTGAGAGCTGTGACACCTGTTGAACGCATACCTGACTGAGCGAAAGCTGCAGAGTCTGTTGCACCGCCGAGAGGAGGAACGTAACCCTTCTTGCAAGGAATCTTGAGCTCTTCACAAGCTTCCATAAACAAATCTGAAACATCTTTATCAACCTTAACTGTTGCGTTGAGGTCACGGTAGTTTACCATGAGCTGCTCATTCTGAGCGATTGTGTCATATGAGTAAACGAATGTAGGAACATCGTTGAATTCATCCTTGTGCTTCTGGCTCCAAGCCTTTGCACCGCGGAGACCTGCTTCTTCTGAACCTGTGAGTACGACACCGATTTCAGTATTTTCAAATTCGATACCTTCGTCCTTGAGCATCTTGAGGATGGCCATACCGATGTAACAGCCTGAAAGGTTATCGTTTGCACCGTCAACGATTCTCTTTTCGTTCCACATAAAGTAAAGACCAAACCAGAAAGGAACAAATACAAGAGCAACAAGACCGAGAATCTTTCCGAGTTCAGGATTTGCATCAAAAGCGCCTGCAAGCTTTGCGATAGAAATGCCGAGAGTGTAGAAAGCACCAAGGAAGCATATCATCATATGAATGTCGAAACCGAGGTATGTAAACTTATACTTGAAAGGCCATTCCCAAGCACCGTCAGTATGACCGTTGAAGATGATTCTGCGCTTTACTTCGCCTGTCGGCTTTTTGAAACCTGCAACGTTGTGACCTGTTTTTTCAGGGAAGAATTTATCAACAGCCTTTTTGTAAAGACCGAACTGAAGAACACAAAGGATAAGACCGAGTGCGATAAAAACAATCGAAAGCCACGGAAGGAAGAAATAAGCGGCAAGTGCGATGAAACAGAAAGTGATCGTGAAGTAAATCCAACCTAAGAATGAGTTGGGATTTTCCTTGAAGCCTTCCACATAAACTGTATCACAGCCGAGTTTTTTCATTTCTTCTGCACAGTAGTCGCTGACCTGCTTTTCACCGGGATCACCGGGGCCACGCTTTTCAAATGTTTTGCAGATGTATGTGATTTCATCAATCATATACTTTGCAGCCTGATCTTTTTTGTCGATAATGCTTTTAAGATTCATTTTTTTCATCTCCTAACAGATATTGCAAACATTTTATCACAATTCGTTGCCAAAATCCACTATATTTTATAATTTATTTTAAATTTTTAAAATAATTTTTAGCGATTTTCACCGTTTGTGTTGCATCTGCGGCATAAAAATCCGCATTTATCATTTCAGCATAGGACTGTGTCAGTACAGCACCGCCTACGATGACCTTTGCATCTGTATTTTTATGCACGAGATCAATAGTTCTTTCCATAGCGGGAACGGTCGTAGTCATAAGTGCCGAAAGACCGACGAGTTTTACGTCATTTTCTTTTACAGCCCGGAGTACTTCTTCTTCAGGCACGTCCTTGCCGAGGTCGATGACATCGTAGCCGTAGTTTTCGAGAAGAACCTTTACTATGTTTTTACCGATGTCGTGAATGTCACCGTGGACGGTAGCAAGGATGATTTTTTCTCCCTTCTGTGCTACGGCATCCCTGCTCATTGCGGTTTTGATGACTTCAAAAGAAGCCTTCGCACTTTCTGCACTCATAAGAAGCTGCGGAAGGAAGACTTTGTTTTTTTCAAAACCTTCGCCTACGTTATCGAGTGCAGGCATAATATATGAGTTGATGATCGTGAGACTGTCTTCGGTCTTTATAAGCTCCTGAGTGCACTCGACAGCCTTCTGCTTCATTCCTTTGATTATCGCTGACCTGAGGTCGATGTTAACAGCTGTCTGCTGCACCGTCTGAGCCTTGGAAACCTTAGCGATATAGTTTTCGCAGTTTGCATCAAGACCTTTAAGGGCAAGAAAAGCATAGTAAGTGTTCATCATAGCATCGCTTAACGGGTTGATGATACCTGCAGAAAGACCGCTTGAAAGAGCCATATTGAAAAATGCCGAATTGACGATCTCACGCTCAGGCAGACCGAAGGAAATATTGCTGACACCGAGTATTGTTTTCACACCGAGCGTTTCATTTAAATACTTAACTGCTTTCAGCGTTTCGTTTGCACTCTGCGGGTCTGTGCTGACAGTCATTGCCAGAGCATCAAAAACGAGCTCGGATTTGTCAATTCCGTATTCCTTTGCTTTTGCAATGATCTTTTCTGCGATTGCGATTCTGCCTTCAGCAGTCTTTGGTATTCCGTTTTCGTCAAGGCAGAGACACACCACGACGGCACCGTATTTTCTGACAAGAGGGAATACGGCATTCATAGACTCTTCTTTTCCGTTTACGCTGTTAAGCATCGGCTTACCGTTATACATACGGAGTGCCGTCTCCATCGCTTTAAGGTCAGCTGTATCAATCTGCAGCGGAAGATCGGTAACACCCTGCAACGCTTCAATCGCTGAGTGCATCATTTCGTTTTCGTCTATTTCGGGAAGACCGACGTTTACGTCGAGTATGTGCGCACCCTTTTCTTTCTGCGCGATTCCTTCGTTGATTATATAGCCGATGTCGTGATTTCTCAGAGCTTCTTTGAAAAGCTTTTTACCTGTCGGGTTTATCCGTTCACCGATTATAACAGGCTTATCGTCGAAATTAACCGTCTTTGAGAAAGAAGACACTCTTGTGACTTTTTCTTTTTTTGGTATAAATGAGTCGATGCTATCACAAGCGTTGACCAATGCTTTTATATGTGCGGGAGTTGTACCGCAGCAACCGCCGAGGTATGATACACCAACGGCTGCGATTTCTTTCATTTTTTGTGCGAAGCTGTCCGCATCGACGTCGTAAACTGTCTTTCCGTCAACGCATCCGGGCAGACCTGCGTTAGGGTTTAAAAGCATAGGCAGAGAGGTAAGACTTCTCATCTTTTTTATACGGGGAAGCATCTCATCCGGACCTGCACCGCAATTCATGCCGATCGCTGAAACTCCGAGCCCCTCAAGAGTCGTGACGGCCGTTTCGATGTCGGCACCTGTCAGAAGTCGCTCATTTGAGTCAAACATCATTGAAACAAAGATCGGCAGGTCGCAGTTTTCTTTTGCCGCAAGTACACCCGCTTTGATTTCGTAGAGATCGGTCATCGTTTCAAAGAAAATGATATCAACGCTGTCCTTTGCGGCAAGAATCACTTCCTTGTAAAGCTCATATGCCTCGTGGAATTCGAGGTCGCCTGACGGCTTGAGAAGTCTGCCAAGAGGTCCCAGATCAAGAGCGACCTTTTTTCCTGTCTTTTTTGCAAGACTGACAGCGGCACGGACTGTTTCTTCCACGTTGTCAAACTTCAGAGAGTTTACACCGAATGTGTTTGTGCTGATGATGTCTGCTCCTGCTTTTGCATAAGCTTCGTGTACGCTGTATACCAGCTCGGGATTTTTTAAGTTGAGGCTTTCGGGTAATTCTCCTGCCTTCAGACCGCCTGCCTGAAGCATTGTACCCAGTCCACCGTCGAAAAACTGAATTTTATTCATTGATTATATCTCCAAGACCCTGTGTTATTTTTCCTGCGATGTCAGGTTTGTTCATCGTGTAGATGTGAATGTTGTTTACTCCGTTTGCAAGCAGATCAACTATCTGTCCTGTCGCATAGACGATACCCGCCTGCTTCATTGCCGCATTGTTCGAGCCGAAACGGTCGACGAGCTTTGTGAATTTCTTCGGGAGAGTACATCCTGCGAGTTTTACCGTTCTTTCGATCAGATTGACATTGGTAATAGGCATAATACCTGCAATGAGAGGTACGTCAATTCCCTTTATGGCACACATTTCTCTGAAATTGTAGAAAACTTCATTGTCAAAAAACATCTGCGTTGTAAGAAAGTCAAGTCCGCAGTCAACTTTTTCTTTCAGATGAGCGATATCCGTTACTCTGTTTTCGCTTTCGGGATGAATCTCGGGGTAACACGCACCACCGACACAAAAATCACCGAGAGTGTGAATTTCCTCTATGAGCTGACTTGCGTAAGTGTAATACTGCTTGTCAGGGAAAACGAAATCTTTCGGAATATCACCGCGAAGTGCGAGGATATTTTCTATCCCGTTTTCTTTCATTTCGTTGACAACGGTATGGATTTTATCCCTCGTTGAAGTCAGGCAGGTCAGATGGGCGAGGGGAGTGATGCCGTTTTCTTTTACGGAATTTGCAATTTCGGTAGTGAAGCCGCTTGTCGTTCCTGCTGCACCGTAAGTCACACTCATAAAAGACGGCGAGAATCTTGAGAGTTCGTTGATTACATTTTTTGTGCTTTCAACCTTGTCCCATTCTTTTGGAGGAAAGACCTCGAACGAAACTGTCGTCCTGTTATTGCTGATTATATCCTTTACTTTCATGAACATCACCTGTCCTGATCAAATTTCTTTTTCCATAATACCACTACCGGGTGATAATTTCAACAGGATAAAATACAAAAAGGTGTTCCGTTTTACCGAAACACCTTTAATATTCGTTGTAACTCTATCTTAAATTACTTCGCAATGTCAATGACTCTGTTTTCACGGATAACATTGACCTTAATCTGTCCGGGATACTCGAGTTCTTCCTCGATTTTCTTAACGATATCCCTTGCAACCAGTACCATCTGGTCGTCAGATACAGCCTCAGGCTTAACCATAATTCTGACTTCACGGCCTGCCTGAATTGCGTATGATTT
>JAGBFD010000132.1 GCA_017936645.1 Clostridia bacterium | reverse complement strand
TCTGCCCCTACGACCTCGCTCGGATTGTGTTTGTAGGGCACGACGTTTACGACGTGCCGATATTCTGCTGAATCTTACGGCGTGTCGACAAGCGTCACGCCCTACAAAATAAATTCAGAACAATTCGTCAAACCCGAATTTATTAAACACTTACGAAGAAATAATAAACAAAATCTGTCCTGTTTTTTCATCAAACAGCGAATTGACAATTCATATTCACGAAAGTTATAATTGTTTCAAAGGAGGTTTTACTATGAAAAAAATCGCAATTTCAATTATGCTTGTCTGCGTAATGCTTCTCGGCTCAGTTATCCCTGCATTCGCTGCTGACAGTAACACCAGGCTGCAGTTCAACGATGACGGTGAATTCAAAATTCTTCACATCTGCGACTGTCAGGACGGTTACCCTGCTCAGGAAAGAATGCTTACCTACATCAACTATATGCTTGATATTTACAAACCTGATCTCGTAGTTCTCGGCGGTGACAACACCGTGGGCTATAAAGAAACAAAGGAAGCTGCCATTGAAGAACTGGTCGCACCTTTTGTTGAACATGAGACTTACTTTACCCTCGTTTTCGGCAATCACGACCATGAACAGGGGGTCGACAAAGATGAGCTGCTTAAGATGTATCAGAAATACGGCGGTAAATATTGCCTTGCTTATGATGCTGATCCTGACTTAACCGGTACAGCTACGCATAACCTTCCGATTTATTCATCTGACGGTGAAAAAATCAAATTTAACTTGTGGTTAATCGACTCCAATCATTATGTAAATGATGAGAACGGTAACAGACTCGGCTATGACAGCGTCCGTGAAGATCAGATAGAATGGTACAAAAATACCTACGCTGAGCTTGAAGCCGAGGCAGGTGAAACAATTTATTCTCTTGCTTTTCAGCATATGATCCCTCCCGATGTTTACGAGGTTATGTTCCCTTCGGTAAAATATCCTCTTGAACCCATTACGGAAAGTTACAACGGTGGTAAACACTATCCCGTTATCTTCCCTGATACAAGTGCTTTTACAGGTCACATCTTTGAGCCTCCTTCACCCGGCGTATTCAATTACGGTGAGGTCGATGCAATGGTAGAAACCGGTGATGTTCTTTCAGTTCTTGTCGGTCACGATCATGTGAATTCATACGAAATCGACTATAAAGGAATAATGCTTATCAACACTCCCGGTGTTTCTTTCAATGCATACGGCAGAGAAACCGTCCGCGGAAGCAGACTCATCACAATCAATGAAAACACACCTGATACATTTGAATCTGAAGTAATCACGGTAAATGAGCTTGCGTACGAAAACGAAGAGTTCAGAAACGATATGGACATAAGCAAAGCTAAAGCCGGATTCTGGATTTTTATGGACAAATTCCTTCTTGCACTTGCAAAGGCTTCAGGAATTATTTCACGGATTATTTATTAATTAATGTGTAACAAACCGACGGTTTTTCCGTCGGTTTTTGTTTTTTGGTTCAGGATACTTAAATCAACAACAAATCTGTCTGTATCACAACAAAGTTGCAATATATTTTTTCAGACTTTACTGATTTAAAACAACAAATTGTATATTTTGTACAAAACAAAACCAATTTATTGGTTATCTGTTAATTTTTTTAGTTTTTTGGCACAAAAAATCTATGAATATGTTTGACTTTTATAATTACTTTTGTTACAATAAAATGGCAAATATGCTTCGTGTAAAGTTTATTTTACACTTTAAAGTGCAAGGAGGAATTACTTTGACAGATGCAAAAACATTGGCGTACATAAATATGTATGCTATACTCGGCACACTTGAAAATCTGTGCGAGCTTGACCCCAAGGCAAGTGCTCTCCTGGCTGAACGTAAGCCCATTTCCATCGGCTTCGAAGTCAAGGACGGCCCGTCTGCAACACTTACATTCAAAAACGGTAAGTGCCGTATGGAACAGGGTATCAGCGAATGCGATATCAAGCTTCCTTTCTCATCATGCGAAAAGTTCAACGGTATGATCGACGGTACCGTTACACCAATCCCCTCAAAGGGCTTTATTCACATAAAGTTCCTTCTGGATACTTTTACAAAGCTGACAGATATGCTTACAGCTTATCTTCGTCCCAGCGAAGAGGATCTTGAAGATGAAGAATTCTTCAACCTCAGCACGACTCTCCTCTTCTATACTATTTCTGTAGCTATTTCACAGATCGGTAATCACGACGATATCGGTAAGTTCTCAGCTGACCATATCGTTGACGGTGATATCAAGATGTCTATCAAGGGCGGCCCTGCTGCAACTGTACGTGCTAAGAACGGTCACCTCATCACAATCAAGCAGGCTCCTGACGAACCCCGTGCAATCATGGAATTCGGCAGCATGAAACTCGCTCACGATTTGTTTGACGGTAAAGTAAACGCTGTAGCTCAGATCGGTGAAGGCACAATCGCTATGCACGGTATGATCAATATGATTGACAACCTCAACCGTATTCTTGACAGAGTTGCACTTTATCTTGCATAAGGGAGGAAATTAACTATGGCTAACTTTAAAATTAATCAGTACGACAAAAGCCGTGAGCTTTTCCAGCGTGCTACAAAAGTAATCCCTTCAGGCGTTTACGGTCATCTCGGCCCTGCTGAAGGTAACTTCATTCCCGTAAGTGCATGGCCTTTCTTCTCAGAAAAGGCTAAGGGTGCATACTTCTGGGATGTCGACGGCAACAAATTCATCGACTATATGTGTGCATACGGTCCCAACATCCTCGGTTACAATGATCCTGATGTTGATAAGGCTGCTATGGAGCAGGCAAAGCTCGGCAACTGTACTACATCACCTTCTTACAAGATGGTTGAGCTCGCTGAATTGATGGTCGATACAGTCAAGACTGCTGACTGGGCATTCTTTGCAAAGAACGGTAACGATACAACTCAGCTCGCTATCATGGCTGCACGTAATGCTACACACAGAAAGAAGATCATCTTCGTTAACGGCTTCTATCACGGTGTTTCTGCTGTTGTTCAGAAGATCGACTATCCGGGCGTTCTTCCCGAAGACGTTGCTAACAACCTTTACGTTGACTGGAACGATTTCGAAGCACTCGAAAAGCTCGTAGCTGAAAACGAAGGCGAAATCGCTGCTTTCATTTCAACTCCTTACCTTCACGGTAACTACTTTGACAACATAACTCCTGCTGACGGTTACTGGCAGAAAGTCCGTAAGCTCTGTACAGAGAAGGGCATCGTTCTCATCGTGGACGACGTTCGTTGCGGATTCCGTCTCGACCTTGCAGGTTCTGACGCATACTACGGCTTTGAAGCTGACCTTATCTGCTTCTGTAAGGCTATTGCTAACGGTTGGAACATCTCCTGCCTTTGCGGTAAGGAATTCCTCAGAGACGCTGTTTCAGGCATGTCCTACACAGGTTCATACT
>JAGBFD010000016.1 GCA_017936645.1 Clostridia bacterium | reverse complement strand
CGAAGTCTGAGGCGGGTACTGTTGCAAAGCAACGGTCGCCGAGGACGCAACCTGCGCAAGCAGGTGTTTCCCTTGCAGCACGCCAATAACAGAGTGGACACGATAGTGTTTGCTCTGTTTTTATTTTTAATAGCAAAAGGATTTGACCCCTGAGATTATTGATAGAAGAATCTGACAAATTAAAACCTATCCAACAACAAACGGCTTGGAAGAATCCAAGCCGTTTTGTTTTATTCTTTGAAAAAATATTCTTCAACCGTTGCACAGATTGCGTGGTAGACAGGCAGATGAAGCTCCTGAATTTTAAAAGTTTCATCCTCATTTACAATGATTGAAACATCACAGATTTCCTTGAGTCTGCCACCGTCTCTGCCTGAGAGAGCAACCGTATTAATACCGAGAGATTTTGCAACCGCAGCGGCAGCAAAAACATTTTTTGCATTGCCCGAAGTGCTTATTCCGAGGAAAACATCGCCATTTCTGCCCATCGCAAGAACCTGCTGAGCGTAGATAAGCTCAGGGTCGCAATCGTTTGCAAACGCCGTTGTAAGTGCGGCACCGCTGTTCAGCGTAAAGGTCGGCAAACCCTGCTGAAGCATAGCAAGATCAATGCCTTCAAGTTCGGGAACTACAGAAATCATCTCTGCCTTTTTCTCTTCGGACAAGGGTCTTTTTTTCAGAAAACCCTTCATCAGTTCCCCTGCGATATGCTCGGCATCGGCACAGCTTCCTCCGTTTCCGCAGATGAGAAGCTTTCCTCCCGATTCATAGCATTTTATAAGAATATCGCAGACCTGACGGATATTTTTTTCACTATCGGTGAGAACGGGATAGCGTTCGATAAGCTGTTTAATGTAGTCCATAAAAACACCTGCCGAAAGTTAATCATAAAGAAAATCTTCAACGTTGAAGCCGTCATCGATATCACGGAATTCGTCTTCGCCCTCGATTTCGGGAATCTGTGCGAAAACCTCAAACTTTCTGCCCTGTGACCAAAGCGACGGTGTGACACGGATCGTATATCCGCAACCGCCCGGTGTGAGCCACTCGTGCATCGAAGCTTCAGGCAGACCGAACATCGCAAGAAGAGCCATTATAACTCCACCGTGAGTAACGATCGCCGTTTTAGTTATGCCCGACTGAATAATTCCATCGATAACCTTGATCATCGTCTGTGCTATTCTCTGAGAAAACTCCTCATTGCTTTCGCCAAAAGGCGGTGAAACACCCTTTTTGCCTGCAAGCCAGTCAGGGAAAACAGGATGCTCCTGAAGCTCCTCTGCTGTCTTGCCCTCAAATTCACCGAAATTGTATTCGATAAAACCGTCAATGACTATCGGTTCACAAGTCGGATATATAAGCTTTGCGGTCTGTGTGCATCGCTTCAGAGGGCTCGAGAAAACAGCTTCAACCAACGGATATTTATAATCCGTCTTCATCTGCTTGATCTGTTCAACGCCCTCAATGCTTAATTCCTCGTCAGTATGGCCGATATACCTGCCGTCGACGTTACCTGCAGTAAGACCGTTTCTTATGAGCTGAATATAGTAAGATTTCATTTGTTTTATTATTCCTTTAACATTGCCTTATAGAGTCTGATATAAGTGTTTGCCGAGCGACCCCAGCTGTAATCACATTCAAGTGCTCTCTGTGTAAGAGCTGCCCAATCATAGTTGTAATAAACCGTCAATGCGCGGCGGATAGCGTCGAGCATATCGTGAGCGTTGTAGCTCTTGAAGGTAAATCCGTTTCCTTCACCGTCACCGCAGTCTGAAATCGAGTCACGAAGGCCGCCTGTTTCACGCACGATAGGTACTGTACCGTAACGAAGAGCAACCATATGTGAAAGTCCGCAGGGTTCACTCTTTGACGGCATGAGAAACATATCCGCACCTGCATAAATCTTACGTGCAAGGTCAGGAATGAAGCCTATGCGAAGACCAACCTTGTCAGGATATTTTGCGGCAATCTCTCTGAAGAAGCTTTCGTACTCATAGTCACCTGAACCCAGGACAACGAGCTGCATTTCACTCGTCGCAAGAAGCTCATCAAGAATACCCTTTACAAGGTCAAGTCCCTTGTGGGCTACAAGACGTGAAACCATACCTATAACAGGCACATCTGCACGTACGGGAAGTCCCATAATCTGCTGCAGGTCTTCCTTGTTGAGCTTTTTATCTGCAGGATTTTCTGCCGAATAGTTAGCTCTGATGCTCTTGTCTGTTTCAGGGTCATAGCCGAGCACATCGATGCCGTTAAGGATACCGCTGAGCTTGTATCTTCTCTCATTGAGAATACCGTCAAGACCGTGAGAATACCACGGATCGAGAATTTCATCAGCATACGACTGACTTACGGTAGTAACCTTATTGGCACACTCAATGGCACCTTTCATAAAGTTTACGCAGCCGTCATATTCGAGCAAGGATGCGTGCTCCTGAGGAATACCTAGAACATCTTCAAGAACTTCCTTGCCGTAGATACCCTGATACTGAATGTTATGAATAGTGAAAACTGTTTTTATGTTTTCATAACCCGGTGAATTTGCATACATTGCAGAGTAGTAGACAGGTGTGAGCGCTGTCTGCCAGTCATTACAATGGATGATATCGGGCTTGAAATCTATGTGAGGGATGATCTCAAGGATAGCTCTTGAGAAAAATGCGAAACGCTCTGCATCGTCGTACTGACCGTTGATGGTATCACGCTTGAAATAATACTGATTGTCAAGAAGGTAGTAGATAACACCGTTGTACTTTGCTTCAAAAATCCCGCAATACTGACGGCGCCAAGCCACAGGTACACAGATGTGAGTGATAAATTTCATCGTGTCCTTGAGTTCCTGACGGATTGTATCATAAAGAGGCATTACAACACGGCAGCCGATAAGTCTTTTTCTGAGTGCCTGAGGAAGCGAACCTGCAACGTCACCCAGACCGCCACTCGCCATAAAAGGCAGAGCTTCACTTGCTGCATATAAAACCTTCATTAAGTAATCACCCTTTCTTTGAACTTTTTTCTGATTAAATTACGATTCCCTTACCGATGTAAACGGGGAACTTTTCGTCACCCGAAAGCACCTTGCCGGGTTTTATAACAACGTTTTTGTCTGCTACAACACAGTTGAGTGAAACGTCATCTCCTATATATGTGTTCTGCATAAGTACACAGTTTTTAACCACAGTATCCTTGCCGATATGAACACCGCGGAAGAGGATGCTGTTTTCAACCTTTCCTTCGATCACGCAACCGTCTGCCACAAGTGAATTTGAAACATCTGAACCGAGACCGTAGATAGCAGGAACATCATCCTTAACCTTTGTATAAACGGGATATGAACGGCAGAGTGCATCTCTGTTTTCTTTATCAAGCAAAGCCATGTTTGCTTCGAAATAGCTCTGCATACTGTCGAGCATCTTTACAAAGCCTGTAACTTCGTAACCGTAAATCTTGAGCTTTGCAACATTTCTCTTGAGAATATCATCGGTAAACGAACGGTAGCCGAGGCTCGTTGCTTCATTTACAAGTCTTTCAAGTAATGATTTTCTGAGAAGAACGATATTGATCGAGTAATTTGCCACACCGTCTTTAAGTCTGCGTGAAACTGAATTTATCTTGCTGTCTTCGTCCATATCAAGGATGGCAAGCTCGGAGATTTCAGGTGTTTCACCGTTTACATAAGCGATCGTGATATCTGCACCCTTTTCCTCATGGTAAGCAAACATCTTTGTAAGATCAAAGTTATAAAGCGCATTACAGTCACACATAAGAACGTATTCTTCATCAGAATACTGAAGGAAATTCATAACGCCTGCAACAGCCTCAATTCTGCCTGAATAGAGTCCTGTATTCGCAGAGTTGAACGGAGGAAGGATGTAAAGACCGCCATTCTTTCTTGAAAGATCCCATGCACGACCGTTTCCTACGTGGTCCATAAGTGACTGGTAGTTACTCTTGGTGATAATACCGACCTTACCCATTCCGCTGTTAACCATTGCTGAAAGGTTGAAGTCGATAAGACGGTAGCGTCCGCCGTACGGGACAGATCCCATTGAACGCATAGACGTCAGTTCATTAAGATAGTTATCAAAATTGTTTGAAAAAACAAGTCCGAGTACATTATTGGCTCTCATCATTCTGCCCCCTTTACATCTTCGCCTATCATTGCCTTAGGCTCAACACAAGCACCCTTGCCGACCGTAACTCCGGGGCCGACAACAGCTACTCCCCAGTCTTCGATATTTTCCATATCTTCGGGTCGCTTACCCACACAAGCGTCACCTTCGACAGTTACATTTTCTGCTACGATTGCATACTGAACCTTTGCACCTGACTTGATAACACTGCCGGGCATAATGATTGAATCTTTGACGACAGCACCCTCTTCAACATCAACATTTGCAAAAAGAACGGAGAAGTCAACTTCGCCTTCAATTTCACAGCCTTCTGCGATCATTGAATTCTGCACTTTTGCAGTGTCTGCAACGTAGTGAGGACAGGTTACTGGATTCTTAGCATAAATCTTCCAGCTTGAGTCTGTAAGATCAAGGTCAACCTGAGGATTGAGAAGGTCAAGGTTAGCCTCCCACAAGCTGTCTATAGTACCGACATCTTTCCAGTATCCGTCAAATTCGTAAGCAAACATTCTCTCACCTGCTTCATGCATTGCAGGGATGAGATCGTGACCGAAGTCATTGCTTGATGACGGGTTTGCTTCATCGTCGAGAAGATACTGACGCAGCTTCTTCCAGGAGAAGATATAAACACCCATTGAAGCCTTGTTTGAACGGGGATTTTTCGGCTTCTCTTCAAACTCTGAGATCGATCCGTCATCGTTGACGATCATAAGACCGAAACGTGAAGCCTCTTCCCATGGCACTTCAAGCATAGCGATGGTACAGTCAGCTTCCTTTTTCTTGTGGAAACTGAGCATCTTTGAGTAGTCCATCTTATAGATATGGTCACCTGAAAGAATGAGAACATACTCAGGATCGTATCTGTCGATGAAATTAATATTCTGATAAATTGCGTTTGCAGTACCTTTGTACCATTCAGTACCCTTGATCTGCTGATACGGAGAAAGGATGTGCACACCGCCGTCTGCACGGTCGAGGTCCCATGCCTGTCCGTTGCCTATATAATCGTTAAGTTCAAGAGGCTGATACTGTGTAAGTACACCTACTGTGTAAATACCTGAGTTCACACAGTTTGAAAGCGGGAAATCAATAATTCTGTATTTTCCGCCGTACGGTACGGCAGGTTTGGCGATATTTTTTGTCAGGATACCGAGTCTGCTTCCCTGTCCGCCTGCAAGGAGCATCGCGATACATTCATGTTTACGTGACATTAACTTGCTGCCTCCTTTTATTTCGTCGCATTTTTTGCGGCATTTTTGTTTGTTGTTTTTCTTTTTCTCGAAACCGGAGCTTTGAGATATATTACACTCAGACCCGGAAGGTCGAGCGAAATACTGTTTTGGAATCCGTGCATAGGAGCTTTTTTGCTCTTTACACTTCCTGTAGTACCCGTGCCTTTACCACCGAACTCCTCGGCATCCGTATTCAGAATCACCTTGTAGCTTCCTGCTTTCGGAACGCCTATACAGTAATTCTCACGGGTAACGGGAGTGAAGTTGCACACGGCAATGATTTCTTTTTTATCCTTATCAATTCTTCTGAAAGCTATAACGGAATTGTCAACGTCATCGTTGCTTATCCAGTTAAAGCCCTCCCAATCATAATCAATCTCCCACAAAGCAGGAGTTGCCTTATAAAGGTCGTTGATCGTTTTCACAAAATGCTGATGCTTACGGTGAGCTTCATAGTCAAGCAACAACCAGTCAAGCCCCTGCTTGTAATTCCACTCAATAAACTGACCGAATTCCTGACCCATAAACATAAGCTTTTTGCCCGGATGAGCCATCATATAGCCTAAGAAAGAGCGTACACCTGCAAACTTTTCTTCATACTCGCCCGGCATCTTGTTGATGAGTGAGCATTTACCGTGTACGACCTCGTCGTGCGAAATCGGCAGTACAAAATTTTCCGAAAAAGCGTAGAAGAAAGAGAATGTGAGATTATTATGATTGAATTTCCTGTGAATTCCTTCCATCGAGAAATACTTCATACAGTCATTCATCCAACCCATATTCCACTTGAAATTGAATCCGAGTCCACCGTCACAGACGGGCTTTGAAACCATCGGCCACGCGGTGCTCTCCTCTGCAATCATCAGTACGTCACCGTACTCACGGAAGATGGAGATATTGAGATTCTGCAGAAACTCAATCGCTTCAAGGTTTTCGTTACCACCGTTTTTGTTCGGCCGCCAGTTGCCTTCTGTACGGCAATAATCAAGATAAAGCATTGAAGCGACAGCATCTACTCTCAGACCGTCGATATGGTACTTTTCAAGCCAGAAAAGTGCACTTGATGTCAGGAAGCTTCTGACTTCATTTTTGCCGTAGTCAAAAACTCTTGTTCCCCACTGCTTATGCTCACCCTTGAGCATATCTTCGTACTCATAAAGCGGCTGACCGTCAAACTCATACAGACCGTGAGCATCTTTCGGGAAGTGAGCAGGTACCCAGTCAAGGATAACCCCCAGACCCGCTTCGTGACACTTGTCAACAAAGTACATAAAGTCCTTCGGCTCTCCGTAACGGGAGGTCGGAGCAAAGTACCCCGTAACCTGATATCCCCACGAGCCGTCAAAAGGATGCTCGCTGATCGGCAGAAGCTCTATGTGAGTATAGCCCATTTCTTTTACATATTTTGTCAATTCGACGGCAAGCTGACGGTAAGAATAAAAAATTTCATCACCGTGAACTTTCCACGATCCGAGGTGAACCTCGTAAATATTCATCGGGCTTTCGTAAGCGGATTTTTCCTTACGGGATTTCATCCACTTCGCATCTTTCCACGGATAACCTTCTATATCATAAAACTTTGATGCTGTGTCGGGACGTGTTTCCGAATGGAATGCATACGGGTCAGCTTTGAAAATACGTCTGCCGTCACGGGTGGTTATGCAGAACTTATACGTGTCAAACTGATTGATATTTTCTATAAAGCACTCCCAGATCGAACCGTCAGAAAGCCGATACATATGGTTGGCATCATTATTCCAACCGTTAAAGTCTCCGACGACGCTTACAGCCTGTGCATTCGGTGCCCATACGCGGAAGACAACCCTGCCGTCCTCTGTACGGTGTGAGCCGAGAAACTCATAAGCTTTTGCGTTGTTTCCCTGATGGAACAGATAAACAGGAACGTCATTCGGACTCGTTTTCGGAAGATGATTTTCCTTGTTCACTTTCAATCCCTCCTTCATATAGGCGGACTTATCCACTTATACAATTATTATTTTACCAAAGCGCAAAACAAAATTCAAGCAATTTTGACTATAATATTCAAAGGGTATGTAGAAAATTATCGACCATTTTGTGTATTTTGTTACAAAAATAACCGCCGTACAGATTCAAAATCTATACGGCGGATTCAGATATTATTTAAAATTTAAAATAAGCCCTTGATTGCCTGGGGAAGAAGAACTGCGATATAGCTGTAGAGCATACCGATAATTTCAGTCACGATGTTTGAAATATATGCACCGATATTTGAAACATTGTCTGTCGGAAGGTCTGTAGCTTCGATATCAGGCTTCTGAGAAAGATCCTTCTTGATTGCATACTGGTCGATGAGTGAGATCTCCTTTGTCTCATCGTCTACAAGATATGACTTGATGATAACCTTATCACCGTCAACAACCGTTGTCATAAAGCAACCGCCCATATCTCTTGTAGAAAGGTCAAATGCACAAGCTTCACCGATAGGATCGATAGCATCTTCGTTGAGGCCGTATCTCTTTGTACCTGCTGTTGAGGGAAGGATATGAACCGTACCGTCAGGATTGTTTGCGAAAGTGATTTCTTCGCCCTTGTAGTTTTCTGTTACATATGTAACATCCTTAACGACCTCGTCACCGATAACGGGATGTGAACGGTAATAAACGTGATCGTGACCCGCATATACAAAGTCGATATCAAGATCAGCAAAGATTTCGCCGAGAACGTTTCTCATAATGATTGTATCAGGCTTGTTGATATTCTTACCTTCTGAGAAGAGTGCTCTGTGCATAAAAACGAATTTCCAGTCAGCGTCAGAGTTTGTCATATCGTTGATAAGCCAGTTTCTCTGAGACTGCGACATCGGATACATATCATTTGTGTTAAGAACAGCAATATGAGCATTACCGTAATCAAATGAATAGTAAACACCGTTTACCCAGTTAACGTTCGACTCTGTGTTCTCGTTTGAAAGGTTGAACATTGAGTTGAAAACGTTGATGTTGAGCTTGTTTGTGATGTTACCGTCGTGATTACCTGCAACGGGAGCAACAGTTGTTGACATATTTGAGAACTGGAAGTTTTTGAAATACCAGTCCCACTCTTCGTTTGTGTTGTCGTTAACATAGTCGCCGAGTGTTGTTGTGAATTCAGACTCAGGAAGAGTTGCAACTGCACCCTTGAGAGTTTCTGAAGCTTCTGCAAAATTTTCGTCGCTGCTTGCCTGAACGTCAGCGATTGTGATGAACGAAAACTTGTCGTCACCGTCATCCGTTACAAATGTACCTGCATCACTCCAAAGGTTTTCTGACTTATCACCAACACGGTATGTGTACTCTGTGCCGGGTTGAAGGTCTGAAACAGTTACCTTGTGACAGAACTGATCACGGTGTTCATAAACATTTTCTGATGAATATGTAGCAGCACCTGCAAATGAGCCGTTATAATCGCTCGTCTTGATGATCTGAACATCAGCATCTGTATACTCCTCTGTATACCAGCAGAAGCCTCTTGATGTCTGAGAATCACCGTTAAAAGAAACGCTTACTCTTTTAACTGCATCTGTTGATTCCTCTGCAGATGTTGAAACAGCTGACATACCGAAAGCAAGTGTCATACAAAGAACAACTGCAAGGATTTTCTTTGAAATCTTTTTCATTTAAGTATCCTCCTTAAATAATTTTACGGATATATTATACACCATTTGTCAATGCACATATCGGTGTAAAAATCTATTTTCCTTTTGTGCAAAATTACAAATCAGTTTCAATTCTGAACTTTCTGAACATTACATTTTTTCTGTAATGTGTATATGTCAAATAAACAAATTCTCCGTCAGTGATCACTGCGGGGTAAGAGAACTCGGCTTCTGTATCCTCGTCCTTTTCTACCTCAACGGCAGGAAGGAAAGTCTCTCCGTTATCCTTCGTTATAGCATAGGATATGATGTTTCTGTCTCCCCAGTCTGCACAAGCTATCGGGTTATGGAAAACCGCAACGCTCGAGTCGGGAAGCTTTACACAGTCGATACCGCTGTTGTTATTCGGCAGGTCAGCTTTTTCTGCAGGTGTCCAGTTTACAAGATCCTGCGAAACACTTCGCATCACGTAGCCCTCAGTCGAACGAAGAAGAGCATACACTCTGCCGTCTGCTTCCCAGAGAGTCGGCTGAATTATACCCTTGCCTACGGCTTTTTTGTGGTCAAAGAAAATGATTTCACTCTTCTGCCATGTTTCACAGTTATCACGTGAAAAGTCGATAAAAGCATCCCATTCTTCTTCTGTTTCGACAGAAGCGGGAGCGACTACCGTACCGTCAGAAAGCACGATTGCTTTATTTTTGACAGGTCCCCTTCCTCCTGTTTCATCACCTTTGACAAGCTCGGCAGCTTCGCTCCAGGTCTTACCGCCGTCAGTTGATGTGTGGAAATATGTCTGCCATTTTGTAATTTTCTTGCCGACCTTGAAGAAAAGGAAAATCGTGCCGTCTTTTTCAAGAAGGACAGGGTTCCAACAGGGAACACCTTCGGTAAAAGACATCTGCTCAGGATCGGACCACTTGCCGTTTTCGTTTACACAAAGATAAATTCTGACATCGTCATCGCCTTCCTTTGTGCCTGCAAAAAAAGCACAAAGAAGCTTTTCACCTACCTTGAGAATCGTGGATGCGTGACATTGACTGAAAAACTTATCCTGCTCAAAAACCAATGAATTTTCAATTTCAACCAATTTCATAATTATCTCTTTGAAAGTACTTCTGCTTCGTACTTTTCAATCTCCTCAAACCAATTTTCACCTACGGGTACACCGCAACGCTCACAGTATTCATTCCATACATCTGCAAACGGATATGTCTTCATTTCCTCCTGAAGTGCACGGAGCTTTGTTGTATTTGCACTGTCCTGTAATGCCTTAAATGTCGTGTGCGGTGTAAGAAGTGCATTAAGCATAGCCTTCTGAACATTACGAAGTCCGATTACCCACGCAGCAACACGGTTGATTGAAGCGTCGAAATAGTCCGTTGCGATGAACACGCGGTCAAGTGCATCGTGCGCTACTATCTCCTTTGCGATTTCCTTTGTTTCGTCATCAAAGATTACAACGTGGTCGCTGTCCCAACGTACACCTCGTGTAACATGAAGGGCGATCTTCTCATTGAAAAGCAGAAGAGAAGAAATCTTATCCGAAACAACCTCTGTCGGATGATAGTGTCCGTTATCCATAAGAGGTGTGATACCCTTGTAATTTACATAAGAAAGACTGAACTCGGCGGAACCTACCGTATAGGACTCAAGACCTATACCGAATACCTTTGATTCAAGAGTGATGTAAACCTTTGTCTTATCATAGGGAATTGAAAGGATCTCATCAAGACTCTTCTTGAATCTCGCTCTCGGTGCAAAACGGTCTGCAGGGATATCCTTGTATCCGTCAGGAATCCAGATGTTCATAACACAGGGAACACCTGTTTCTTCTGCAAAATATTCTGCAATTTTAAGACAAGCCTTGCCGTGATTTACCCAGAAAGTGCGAACTTCCTCATCAGGTGATGAAAGAGTGAGATTGTCCTTTACCATCGGATGCGAGAAATATGTCGGGTTAAAGTCAATACCCATTCCTCTCTCTTTTGCATACTCGACCCATTTTGCAAAGTGTTTGGGTTCAATAGCGTCTCTGTCTGCAAACTCACCGTCTTCAAAAATCGCATAGCTTGCGTGAAGATTGAGCTTTTTCTTGCCGGGGATGAGCGAACAGGCCTTGTCGATGTCAGCCATAAGCTCTACAGGAGTAGTTGCCTTGCCGGGGTAGTTGCCCGTAGTCTGGATACCGCCTGAAAGAGCTTCCTTTGAGTCAAAGCCGACTACATCGTCACCCTGCCAGCAATGCATCGAAATCGGCAATGCCGAGAGATTTTCGATAGCAGCTTCTGTGTCGATACCTATTTTAGCATACATATCTTTTGCATATTCATAACGTGTCATAAAATTACCTCCGTCTGAGTTCATATACAAAGTAATATTAACACAATTCATTCTGAAAAACAACAGCAGATTGTCTTGATTATGTCTAATTTTTGGTTTAAAATGTTTATCATAATATTAATGAGGTGATTTTATGGGTAAGATTATAGCCGTCGGCGGCGGACGTTATGACGACGGGGAAATCAAAAACATTCTTGAGTACATCGCATCCTGTGCTAATAAAGAAAACCCGTCTGTACTTTTTCTCCCGACAGCAGGTTTTGACGATATTGAGGGCGACGAGCATATAAGAGATATCTTCCTTGGCTGCGGTTGCAACTTTGACTACCTTTTCTTAACGGACAAATCTCTTACAACTGAGGATATCCGCAAGAAAATTCTTTCTGCTGACGTTATCTATGTTGGCGGAGGAAACGTTGAATTTATGATGAACACCTGGAATGAAACAGGCGCTTCCGACGTACTTCGTGAAGCTTACGAAAAAGGCATCATTATGTCCGGCTACAGTGCAGGTGCTGTCTGCTGGTTTACTGAGGGTTATGACGACTGCGGACCTGACAGAAGCTTCATCTTCTGCGACTGCCTCGATATCCTGCCTTACAGTGCCTGTCCACACTTTGAAGGCAACGGATGGTATAATTTCAAGGATGAGATCAGAAACCGTCCCCTTTCAGGCATAGGAATTGAAAACGGTGCTGCTCTGATTTACGAGGACGGAAAATTCAGCACAATGCACGGCAACGACGTCGGCTATGTGTGGTATTTCAACAAAGATAATGATTATAAAGGCGAAAAGCTCTGATTTCATTTGACTTGAAATTTATTTTATGATAAAATATTTCCACATTTTTATACATTTCAGGAGGTATTTACAATGAAAAAGATTCTTGCAGTGCTTCTTGCTGTAATGATGGTGTTCTCACTTTCATCAGTTTCATTCGCAGCAGAAAACAGCAAAAACGGCAACCTTCAGTTCGGTGAAGACGGAAAGTTCGGCATTATGCTCGTTGCTGACCCTCAGGACGGTTATCCCATTGAAGAAGACTTCAAAAACGCTTTCAATCAGGCTCTCGACAAGGCTCAGCCCGACCTCGTAGTATTCCTTGGCGACATCGTTATGTCTGCTGAGACAGACGAAGAATACTGGGCAGGCTACGCTGACCTGCTCAATCCGCTTGTAGACAGAGACATCCCGTTCACACTCGTTTTCGGTAACCACGATGACCAGGATTCAAACAAGAACTCAACAAAAGACGAAAAGTTTGCAAAGTATATGGAGTTTGACAACTGCCTTGCATACGATGCTGACCCTGCTCTCCACGGTTCAGGTACACATAACCTTGAAATCCTTTCATCAGACGGTTCAAAGACAGCTTTCAACCTCTGGATGATGGATAGCGGTGACTACACAGACGAAGGTTATGACTGCGTTCGTGCTGACCAGCTTGAGTGGTATGAAGGCGTAAGCAAAGAGCTTGAAGCTGCAAACGGCGGCAAGGTTCCTTCTCTTATGTTCCAGCACATTGTTCCTGCAGAGGTTGCAAAGCAGGTTATGTTCACAGTTAAGGGTGACCTCGGTGACCTCGCTTCAACAGATTTCAACGACGGCACATCAGCTACATATCTTCCCAACATCTGGGGCTTTGAAGAAGGTTGGATGTTTGAACAGGCTTGTCCGTCACGTGACTGCGAAGGTCAGTGGGATGCAATCGTTGAGCGCGGTGATGTTCTCGGTGTATTCTTCGGTCACGACCATATCAACACATACGTTGCAAACGTAAACGGTGTTGATGCTGTTAATGTTCCCGGTTCAACATACAACTCATACTACGATATGCTCGCTCAGGGCTTTATGGTTGTTACACTTGATGAAAATGACCTTTCAACATACGAAAGAACAATGCTCTACACTTCAGACCTCGCTCTTGAGGAAGGCTCAAAGCTTCCCGCAGGCAACCACAGCAAGGCATACTATCAGTTTGCAAACATCTGCAGACCGCTTATGAACTTCATCGTTAAGGCTATGAGAGTTATTCTCTACCCCTTCTTCTTCTGGGCTGCATAATCAATCAGAAATATTAATCGCACAGAGTTCGCTCTGTGCGATTTTTTTGTTCGTCAAATTCGAGTTTGTAGGGATCTTCAATGTTGTAGCTATCAGGCCCCCTTGCCTAAAGGGGGCTGGCACGACGAAGTCGTGACTGGGGGATATTTTTACAAAAAAACTACAAAAACTCAAGCTTTTCATGAAGT
>JAGBFD010000131.1 GCA_017936645.1 Clostridia bacterium | reverse complement strand
GATTGGAGTTGTGAATATGAAATTCAGTATCTTGCATATATGCGACTATGCAGCAGCGTATAAAGGCGGTTTTATATCGTCGCTTGAATATCTGAGAAAAGATCTCGAAAAAGACGGTATAGGGCAGGTGTATTTGTTTCCTCACAGAGCTCTTTCGACAAAGGCCGCAGAGTGGATCGAAGAACTCAGAGCAGACGGTGCAACTGTATATATACAGACAGAGAGCTTTTTTAAAAACATTCTGCTTCTTAAAAAAATTGTCAAGGAACATAATGTGAAGAAGATCTTCCGCCATTTCAATGATTTGTATATAGATATAATTGCACACATTTTCTGCCCCACAATTCCCGTTGTGCGTTTTTTTCACTGTGCATATACTGCATCGGGCATCAGCCATATTATAAGGAAGTTTATATACAGAAACGATGTGTTTGTAGGCGTAAGCAGAACTGTTGTTGAAAAGGCGATGCAACGGTTTTCTGACCGTGAAATAATGTCTTTGGAAAATGCCATTAATCTCGAACGTTTTTCTCATACGGATCCGTTTGAAAAGCAGGATAAAGTAAGCTGTCTTACGATGGGATATAACTGCAAGGTTAAGGGTGTAGACCTTACCTTTGAGGCTTTTAAGAGAATCCGCGAAAAGCATGATGCTCTTTTATATGTTGTTGTCGCATCACACAAAGAAGAGCTTGACGAAGAAATTAAAAAGCATTTCGGTAAAAAACCTGATTGGCTGGTTGTCCTTCCGCCGACAGAAAATATAGGAACTTACTATCACAATACGGACATAATCTTAAGCCCGTCAAGGTCTGAAGGTGCTTTGCCGTTTGCTGTTTTTGAAGCGATGTATTGCGGAAGCCTTGCTGTCGTTAGTGATATTCCTCAGCAGATGACGGATAAGGTAAGCAGCATCCGCTATTTTAAAAGCGAAGATATTGATGATTATGAGAGAGTACTTTCAAAAGCTATCGGTGATGTGACTAAACCTGAGACCGAGAATGAAAGACTCGCAGCAAAAGAAGAGATAGTTAAAAATTATTCAATGCAGGTCTGGTCGGATAAATTCAAAGCTCTTATATAAGGAGAATGCTACGATGAAAAAAACAATCTCAGTTTTATTGGCGCTTGTTCTTGCTTTATGCTGTATGCCTGTGACATTTGCAACAGACGAAGAAGCAAGACTTTACACGGTATATGCAGACGGAATGCTTTTTCAGCAGAAAGAAGAAGCAATTCTTGCAGGTACTGCAAAAGCAGGAAGTATAATCACGGTAAGTCTCTCTGATGAAAACAACAATGTTATAGAAACAGAGGAGAGCGTGACGAAGGCTGACGGCAAGTTTACAGTTTCGTTTGATTCGCCCGAGGGTGCTTTCAAAGAGTACACTGTAACGGTTGAAGAAAACGGTGAAGAGTTCGCAAAGCTTTCTGATGTCGTTTTCGGTGAACTCTGGCTTGCAAGCGGACAAAGCAATATGCAGTATCCTCTCTCTCAGGCTAAGGGTGGATATGACGATTGGATGAACGGTAAAAAGCACAGCAAATGGCTGAGAGTTCTTATGGTACCTCCGTATATCAACAGCTATTCCAAAATCGGCTATGTGCCCGATGAACCGATGAAAGACATCGAAGGCGCTGAGTGGATAAGCGGTCAGGATGAGATGGTTTATAATATGAGTGCTGTTGCATTTTACTTTGCCGATGAGATGCTTGAAGAGCTTGATATGCCTGTCGGTATTCTAAATGCATCTTTGGGCGGAAGTACAATTGCAAGTTGGATATCAAGAGAAAAAGCTGATTCTGATCCTGAATTCAAAGAAATGCTTTATGACTGTGGTGCATATAAAGAAAGTAAAGACTGGACACCCGATGATCAGAATGTTTATACAGATATAGGTGCTAACTACAATCACAAAATTGAGGCTCTTAAAAATTTCCGTCCTGTCGGAATGATATGGTATCAGGGAGAGGGCGACATCGGTCATTCTGAGGAGTATTATTCAAAAGCAATGGATGTTATGCAGGATCTGTACACGGATGTGTTCTGTTACGAAGACGGATATTTTCCTTTGATCTACACAAATCTTGCGGAGTATTTTTACAATGATGACGGAATGGTTCTTCCTGACAGGAACATTGCTTTTTCAGAAATTCAGGCTGAACGCCCCGAATCAAGAGCAACTTTCGGAATTTATGACCTGCCGATAACGTTTCTTCCCGGGGTAGGTGTTATCCATCCTGAAAACAAAAAGGAAATCGGTGAAAGAATGGCTCTCTGCGCAAAGGGTATGGTATACGGAAAGTTTGAAACCCATACCTCTGCAACGGTAGAATCTACAGAATCCGAAAGCGGAAGCCTTTACATTAAATTTAAAAATGTCGGAGACGGACTCGTTCAGACAGGTGATAAACTTTACGGTTTCGCTGTCTGCGGTGCAGACGGAATCTACCTCGAAGCAAAGGCAGAAATCACATCCACGGACACCGTAAGAGTCTGGAATGATAGAATAGAAAATCCCGTTTCAGCAACATATGCGTACTGTATGGGAAACGGTCGTTCAAATCTTGCGGCATCTTACGAGGGCGAAAATCCCTTGCCTGTCGGTATATTTGTGACAGATAAAACAGTCGGCACTCATTACTGGACGGATAAGCAGTGGGCAGATTGTGAGATTGAAGGCGTATGGCACACAATGAGCGACACAAACAGTAATTATTATCCCTCGTGGGTATCCGAAACTGCTCAGCTTTCGCGCTCATCAGAAGCTCCGTATTCAGGCAACTATTGTATGAAAATTCTTACCGACGAAAAGAATTTCTCCGTAAAGCCGAACCTTACATACAAGGAAGGGATAAAGACGGAAAATTTCTGGGATACAGATACAGATTACAGCGACTATGATACCATGACTTTCTGCGTACGTAACAACGGTGAAAACGATGTAACACTCGACGAAGTAAGATTCTGTAAGAATTCTTCAATGTGGCATGCTCCTGCAATTATGGGCACGACTGACCCGAGCACGGTAATTCCTGCTGATGGTGAGTGGCACGTTGTAACTCTTGACCTTAACCGCTTGTATCTTCATTCCAATGAAGGCGGTGTAGCTTTCGCAAATGAGAAGATCAAAGTGGTAAGGGATATCGAAATCCGATTTTCTGCAGAAAAAGGAAGCAAAACTGATTTAAGTTTTGACAGCGTTGAGTTTACCGCATCTGACGAAAAAGTAAAACCGCAGTTCGATTCCGAATTCGCAAATGCTGACGGGTTGTTTGAAACACTTTGTGTTATCGTTACAAGATTCTTGGGATTGTTTGCAAAGATTTTTAATTGAATCAAGTCATAAAAATACCGGACTATCGCTTGATAGTCCGGTTAATTTTTGTGTATTTTATTTTACATAAGCGTCGACAAGTTCAAGATAATTGCTTACAAAATATGAGCCTGTATGCTTACCGACTGAAAGTACCTCATCAGCGATTCCTTCGCCGATAATGTGTCCCATAAATGCAAAGTTATCGTCTGTGAGAACATATCCGAGAGCATCGTTTGCAAGGTTGACGCAGTAAACATCAACGCCGTCAACAGAATTGTTGAGAGCAGGATACTGCCATTCCGAACCGTCCCAGGTTGTGTCACCGATTATTTCGTGACCCCAGAAAACTTCAGGATACAGTTCACCCGGGAAGAGGGCAAAGCCTACTTTGTTGCCGAATTCAATGTAGCCGATCTCTGAAATGATACCTACACCGTCTTCCGTGTAGTATACCTGATTATTAACAAGATTCACTTCACAGGCAAGTGCAAGAATGCTGTTTTCGGGAGTTATGACAATTTCTTTATGATGAGCGTTGATAACGGGTTGAAGTTCTGTTTCATATTCAGCAGAAATAATGTATTCACCAAATGTTTCACCAAGGAACTTCGTGTCAGCACCCTTTTCTTCCCACTCATCCATTTCCGAAGTGTCAACTTCAATATTGTCACGGCTGATCTGACCGCAGGCACCCTGAATCATTACGAAGTTAGCACCTTCCTGAGCCTTTATGTACTGATCAATATAGTAAATATAGTCAGAAGCTACAAGACCGTTGCTTGCACTGAAAGATGTGGGATGGCAGGTTATATCCGCTATGTAAGTATCCTCGCTTCCGCTGTCGGGTACGAAGTAAAGACTTGCGATTTCAGGAATGTCTTCTTTCGAAACGAGGCCTCTTTTATCTTTGATAAATTCGCTTGCATCAATTGAATCGTAGTAGAGTGAGCCGCTTTCCATATCTTCAAAAGCTTCTGTGATTGCTATTATTGACTGCTCAACGAAATACTGCTTGAAGTAAGCAGGAGCTTCCATGAATGGGAGGTTACCTTCAATACCCAGAAGATTCTGAATACTGCTTGCAAAAAGCTTGTAGAAAAACTCCGTGCTGACACCCTGCGTATCGAGAGCCGAATGAGCGTGTGTTGACATAACATTGATGCTTGAAACTGCGATATCGTGCTGCTCACAGTATTCAAGTACACCTGCACGAATTGCACGGACATCTGTCGAAGTAACACCGAGAGAATCAATTGCAGCTACTACTACTGCACCGTCACCACTGTTGTCATCAATGACTGCAGCACGGATTCGCATATCATCGTAAATTCCCTCTGCTTTTTTGTTCATGAGATCACGGCCGAGATAGTATTTTCCGCTTTCAAAGTCATCGGGAATAAGGCTTCTGCTTGCGTAGCCGAGTGACCAACGGTTGCCTGCATCTGCTGAAAGCTTATACTCTTCACGACCTTCGAGGAAGGTTTCAGTTGAATGATCCTCAATGTCCTTCCAACTTGCAGGATCAGGATAAACCGCACAGATTGTTTTAACGAGAACCTCTACAATGACATTGAGAGCGTTGTAAAGCACTTTTAAAAGATTGTTAAGAAATGCTTCGCCTGAGTCTATCTCCTGCAAGCCTGCAAAAAGACTGCCGATAGTACGGACTCCTTCAATTGCTGTATCGGTGACTGAGTCAGCGATAAATTCCGTTGAAGGAATGCTTATTGTTTCATTTTCTTTTTCATCGGCACTAACACCTATGCATCCGACTGAGAAAACGAGTGCAATACTGAGCACAACTGAAATGATTTTCATAAAAGATTTTTTCATAATCATACCTCCTGATAAATTGATTATACAGTAAATTTTTTTTGCATACAATAGATTTTTTTCTGAAATCGATGAAAAACATACAAAACTGTGATATTATAGTCAGAAAGATTATCCGAAAGGAAAGATTATATGAAAGAAGTACATCTCATATGCAATGCCCATCTTGATCCTATCTGGCAGTGGGAATGGGAAGAAGGTGCGGCTTCTGCACTTTCAACTTTCAGAGCCGCCGCAGACCTTGCTGATGAGTTTGATTATATTTTTTGTCACAACGAGGTAACTCTTTATAAGTACATCGAAGAATACTCTCCTGTACTTTTCAAAAGAATTCAGAATCTGATTGAACAAGGAAAATGGCATATTATGGGCGGATGGTATCTTCAGCCTGATGTAAATATGCCGAACGGAGAAAGCATCGTGCGACAGATTCAGCACGGTAAGAGGTATTTTGAGGAAAAATTCGGTGTTTTCCCGAAAACAGCTATCGGTCTTGATGCTTTCGGACATTCGGTAGGAATCGTTCAGATTATAAAGAAATGCGGTCAGGAAAACTACATCTATTGCCGTGAGGGCTGTGATGAGATTCCTTTCGGTCAGTTTATCTGGGAAGGTCTTGACGGAAGCGAGATTAAGGCTGCTCACTCACGCGGATACAATACCGGCTTAGGTAAAGCTATGGAGAAAATAAACAGAATTATGTCAGAGGACGAGAATGATGTCACATTGATACTCTGGGGCGTGGGAAATCACGGTGGCGGACCGTCACGTAAGGATCTCAGCGATATAAAAGGGTTTATTGAGTCATCAGACGTTCCTGTTATGCATTCTGATCCTGATACATTTTTCGAAAAGATAAATCCGACAGACAAACACGACAAGTCTCTTCGCATCAGTATGCCCGGATGCTATACTACGATGTCCGGTGTCAAGTCTCGACACGCTTTATTCGAGTCAATGCTTGCAATAACTGAGAAAGTGTGCTCTGTTGCCGCAGTCAGAGGTCTTATTGAATATCCCGAAAAGGAACTTGACGATGCTGTCGAAGATCTGCTGAACAGTCAGTTTCACGATGTTCTGCCCGGCACTTCAATCAAAGCGGGTGAGGAAAACGGAATACGCCTTCTCGAACACGGTATGCTGACTCTTAACAGACTCAGAGCGAGAGCCTATTTCGCCCTTAGTTCTGCACAGAAAAAAGCAGCAGAGGGTGAGTATCCCATACTCGTTTTCAATCCCCATCCGTATGAGTGGGAAACTGAGTTTGAGTGTGAGCTGACTCTTGCTGATCAGAACTGGTCAAGAGAAAAAGTCTCCTGTTTCCGTGTGTACAATGAAAAAGGAGAAGAAGTACCTGTTCAGTTCATTAAGGAAGAGAGCAATCTGAATCTCGACTGGAGAAAACGCTTCGTCATCAGAAGTAAGCTTGCACCTCTTTGTGTTTCAAGATTTTCTCTTTATGCTGATTTCAAACCCGTTGAGAAGAAGCCTGAACTTCCTGCAAACAGCGATATCATATTTGACGTTGACGGCAAACACGTTGAAATTGACGGAAATACAGGCTGTCTTCGTTCTTATAAACTGAACGGAAAAGAGTACATAAACGGCAATGCCTTTTGTCCCGTTATGTATGAAGACAACGCTGACCCGTGGGGAATGGGCGATTTTCAGCTCGAAGCTATGGGCAGAAATCCGCAACCCTTCGAGCTTATGAAAACTCCGGACGGTGTGTTTGAAGGAATGAAACCGATTCAGGTTATTGAAGACGGTGATATTTATCTCGGCGTAGAGTGTTTTTTTATAAAAGATAATACACGCATCCGGGTTGAATATGACATTTATAAAAAGAATCCGTATATCGATGTTAAGGTCGATGTTTTTGCGGGAGATATCAATAAGCTCATAAAGCTTTCACTTCCACTTGCAATCAGCGGTGAATATATCGGTCAGACCTGCTTTGGTACGGAGCCTTTGTTTATGGATGGCAGAGAATGTGTTTCTCAGCGATTCTCCGCTGTGCGAAACGGCAAAGAGTGTCTTGCTCTCATTAACGACGTTACATACGGCTCGTCTTTTAAGGATAATGAACTTTCTGTCTCACTCATCCGTACAGCTACTTACTGTGCACATCCGATTGAGGACAGAGAGCTTATTCCTACGGACCGTTTTGTAAAGAAGATAGATATGTCTGAACGCAATTTCCGATTCAGACTCGCTGTAACGGACGAGGACGGGCTTGAAAGACTTTCTTCGGAGTTCTGTCAGAAACCGTATTCCTGCAACGTGTTTCCTATCGAGAGAGATGAGGAGATGTCTGATTTTAACCTTGAAATCAGCGATAAAAACATTGTGCTTGTAACTATGAAAAAGCGTTACCAAAAAGACAGTTACATTCTTCGCCTGTTAAACAATTCTCCTGATGCTAAGAAATCAACGCTCACACTAAACGGAGCCTCTGTCAAACTCAGCTTCGGCAAGTACGAAGCTAAAACGGTAGAGTATACAGACGGACGACTTGTCGAACAGTATGAGTTGATGATTTGATGTTTTTTGAATTTTTATCAGACGGTTGAAAAAATTTTTTTTAGTGTTATAATTCTATCTGTTTAAAATACATAGGTTAGAAGGAAAAGATAAGATGATAAATTCTCTGAGCAATAAGAAATCAAATTTTCTTATTTTTCTTTGCTGGGCAGCTTATACTGCGGCATATGTCGCAAGACTTAATTACAATGCTTCAATGGTTGAAGTCCTCTCACAGCTTGGAACTACCAAAGAAGCGGCAGGCACTGTAAGCTCGTTTTTCTTCTTTGCATACGGTGCAGGCCAGCTTGTAAACGGTCTGCTGTCGAAAAAATATAATACAAAATATTCAGTAGCTATTTCACTTGCAGCATCATGTGTTATCAATTTTTCGATGACCTTCTGTGACGGTATCGAGGCAATGAAATATCTGTGGTTTTTCAACGGTGTGTTTCAGTCTGTTCTCTGGTCCTCACTCATAAAAACTCTGTCTGACAACCTCGCTGATGATAAGCTTTCAAAAGCGGTAATGGTTATGAGCACTACCGTAGCATCAGGTACATTCACAGCATACGGTCTTGCGGCACTTTTCTCTGCGTTGAAAATGAGCTGGACAGTGATTTTCTACGTAGCTTCAGCCATAGTGGGAATAGTCGCAGTCATCTGGTTTGCAGGTATGAGCAGTATCACTAAGTCAGCAAAGCGGGCTTCTCAGACAAAGGCTCGGAAAAAGCAAAAGATTTCGCTTACACCTGTGTTTATTTTCAGCATATTCGGGATACTCATTTCAGCAGTTACAAACGGATTTATCAAGGACGGTGTCACCACCTGGGTTCCGTCGATTCTCAAAGAAGAGTTCGGTGTTCCGGCTTCACTTTCAATCATTGTTACTCTGTTGCTCCCCGTGCTTTCAATTTTCGGAGCTTCACTCGTTAAGGTGCTTCATAAAAAGCAGAAAAACGAAAATGTGCTCAACGGTATATTCTATTTTGCTGCTATGGTACTCGCAGGTCTTATTATCCTGACGCTGAATTTCAAGTCGATTCCGCTGACTCTTGCACTTTTCGGAGGTATCGCTTGTCTTATGTCCGCTGTAAATAACGTTATAACGAGCGTTGTACCGCTGTATTCAAGAGATAAGATAGATTCGGGACTTTCAGCAGGTTTGCTCAACACCTTCTGTTATGTCGGCAGTACACTTGCGACATCTCTTCTCGGCAAGATCGCAGACACAAGAGGCTGGAATGATGTCTTTATCTGTATACTGATATTCACGGTTACGGCTTTTGCTGTCTGTGCCGTTTCAGCCGTTATTACAAGAAAAAAGAGAGTTTAATATTTTAACGTTGCAAACACTTTTATCAGGTCAGTTTGCAACGTTAAATTTTTTATTCTGCTGTGTTATTGTAATTATTAAGTCTTTTGTGTTAACATATTGATGTAGCATAATCAAACGCAAGGGAAGGTTCGTTATGAAATATGAAAGAAAGCTGAAAACTGATTGGAAAGCTGAATGGATCTGGGCAGATTCTGAGAAAGATAGTAAAAATGTCTGGGTTTGTTTTAATAAAACTGTTGAGCTGACCCAACTCCCTGGAAAACTCGTGGCGGATATAGCAGCGGAAAATAAATACTGGCTGTACATAAACGGTATATGTGTGGTACGTGAAGGCGGACTTAAAAGGGGACCGTCTCCTACGGGTTGTTACTTTGATGAGGTTGATATCCTGCCGTATCTGAAAGAGGGTGAAAATCTTTTAAGTATCCTCGTGTGGTACTGGGGCAATGAAGCGAGTTACTCAAGTTCAGATGCAGGACAAGGCGGACTTCTTTTTGAAGCGGTTAGTGATGGTGTTTCCATACTTTCTGACGAAAGCTGGTATGCGATGAAAAATCCTGCTTTCAAAGAAGACACAGGCAAGCTTCAGCCGAACTACAGAATTCCTGAGAGCAACGTTTACTATGATGCCCGTTCGGAGATTTCAGGATGGAATATACCGGGATATGATTTTTCCTGTTGGAAAAAGGCGGACGTTTACGCTGCAGGTGGGGAAGGCTGTTGGGGTGAACTATACTCAAGAGATATACCGCAGTTCAAAGATTTCGGACTCAGAGATTATGAAAACAGCAAGGATTATGAAGACGTAAGCTTCCGTCTTAAAAAGAAAATTACGCTCAGAGTGCCGTATAATGCACAGCTTACACCTTATCTCAGAGTTGATGCAAAGGCAGGTAAGAGGATTGTTATCACTACGGAGAATACCTGCACAGGTGCGGTACACAGTACTTATGTGACAAAGGAAGGGGTACAGGAGTTTGAATCTCCCGCATGGTTTAACGGAGAGAGAATAACTTACGAAATACCTTCAGGTGTTACGGTAAAGAGCCTGAAGTACAGGGAAAGCGGATATAACACCGAGTTTTGCGGTGATTTTAAGTGTGAAAATGACGGTATGAACACGCTCTGGCAGAAGTCTTTGCGTACTTTGTATGTTACGATGAGGGATAACTTTATGGATTGCCCCGACAGAGAAAGAGCTCAGTGGTGGGGTGATGTAACGAATGAAATGATGATGACTATGTACTCTCTTGCACCGTCATCTTATCTTCTTTATCTCAAGGGTGTAAGCACGATGCTTTCTTATATAGACCCCGAAACCAATGTATTGCAGACGGTAGTACCGATAAAGAACGATTACTTCGAGCTTCCTTGTCAGCAGCTTGCAGGTGTGTGCGGTTTTTACACATACTATATGTACACGGTCGATACGCAATTCATAAAAGATGTATATAAGGCTGCTGTGAATTATCTCAGTCTGTGGAATTTTCAGGAAAACGGACTTGTGGAGCACAGAAGCGGTTCGTGGGACTGGCAGGACTGGGGAGATAAAATCGATATAGCTCCTTTGGAAAATGCCTGGTATTACTATGCGTTGTCAGCTGTAAAGAATATGGCCGAAATCACAGGCGATGTAAGTGCGGCAAAGGAAATTGAAGGAAAGATGATATCGCTTTATTCAGCGTATCAGACCTTGTGGACAGGGGAAGGATACAGAAGTGAAGACAATGAAGGCTATGATGACAGGGGAAATGCCGTAGCCGTACTTTCAGGACTCTGCCCTGAAGAGAATTACGGAGCAATGAAAGACCTTCTCTTCAGCGTCAGAAATGCAAGTCCTTATATGGAATACTATGTCCTTGAGTCCCTTTGTAAAATGGGCGGATATTCACTCGCACAAAAGAGAATGTGTGAGAGATATAAAGAGATGATTGAAGAGGATTATTCAACTCTATGGGAAAACTGGATAAAGAAAGACGGTACTTCAAATCATGCATGGACAGGCGGTCCGCTTGTGATTATGAGCAAGCATTTTGCAGGAGTTAAACCGACTGTTGCGGGTTATGAAAAAGTTGAGATCAGACCTCAGTATGATCTTTTTGAAAATATTTCTTGTACGGTACCGACGGTAAAGGGTGATATTGCTTTGAGTATCGCTTCAGATGAAGATAAAACTTCAGTAAATCTTACTTGCCCTGAAGACATTCAGGTTGATCTCTTTGTGCCGGAAAATGCTGTCGTTACCGTTAATAGTGAAGAAAATGTATCGTTAAAGCTTTTATGACGGTTGAAAACCTCCCACTCAACCGACGGTTTGTAGACTTCAGTACGATGCTGTTATAAAATACAGGTGAAAGGAGGACTTGTATGGATCAACAGAAGATCGGAAAATTCATCGCCGAGTGCAGAAAAAAGCACGGTCTTACGCAGATGCAGTTGGCAGAAAAGCTGAATATCACAGACAGAGCAGTATCAAAATGGGAAAACGGAAGATCTTTACCAGACTCCTCAATAATGCTTGAACTGTGCAGTCTGCTCGGTATCACGGTAAATGATTTGTTAAGTGGGGAGGTAGTCAGTTTGATAGATTACAACAAGGAATCAGAAAACAACTTACTTGAAATGGTAAAGCAAAAAGAGGAAGCGGACAAAAGGCTGTTATTTACGGAGATAATCGTAGGTCTTCTTTCGAGTATAATTCTTTTCAGCTTAGTCTTTACAGCGAGTTTTGCTGATATGCAGGATTGGTTACGATTGGTTATCATATTGATAGGAATGATGATCTTTTCTGTGGGCATAGCTGTTGCGATACGCATTGAACAGAAAGCAGGTTATTACAAGTGTCAGAATTGCGGACACGCATATGTCCCGTCATATAAAAGCGTGCTTTTTGCGATGCACGTTAACAGAACACGTTATATGAAATGTCCCGAATGCCATAAAAGGACGTGGCAGAAAAAGGTTCTTACCAAATGAATTAATCATCACCGCCTGTTAAAAAGAACGGGCGGTGATGGTATCTGACGTATTAATTTTAACTATAAAAATGGGTAATTTGAATTAAAAAATAAAAATGAAAAAACTTGAAAATTTTTGAAAAAAACTATTGACAATTCGGGAATCATCGTATATAATAAGCAAGTCGCTTGACGAGAGTCACAGCGGAAAGATATGGCGGCATAGCTCAGTTGGCTAGAGTACTCGGTTCATACCCGATTGGTCGTAGGTTCGAATCCCACTGCCGCTACCAAAATTATGGCCCGGTGGTCAAGCGGTCAAGACACCGCCCTTTCACGGCGGTAACACGAGTTCGATTCTCGTCCGGGTCACCAAGCCGAGCAATAGCTCGGCTTTATATTTTGCGGATGTAGCTCATCTGGTAGAGCGCCACCTTGCCAAGGTGGAGGTAGCGAGTTCGAGCCTCGTCATCCGCTCCAAACCGTACACGAAAGTGTGCGGTTATTTTTTTGACTTGTTATGGTTTCCACAGATACTTGCTAAGGTCAATATGTCCGTCATTTTCGAATACTATACCTTCTTTTTCGAGCATCTGCCGCTGAATATCACCACCGCCGAACGCGAAACTCTCAGCAGTCCTGCCTTCACGGTTGACAACTCTGTGGCAGGGGATAACACCGGGAGCAGGATTTACGTGCAGAGCATAACCCACAACTCTTGCCCAGCGAGGATTTCCTGCAAGCATGGCAACTTGACCGTAGGTAGCAACCTTACCTTCAGGAATATTACATACTACTTCATAAATTTTTTCAAAAACAGTCATCGTATCACCTTGCTTTTATTATGTATCTTTTTTCATTGTACTATAAAAAGAAAATAACCGCAACCTTGTATCAAGATTACGGTTATTCTTTGAAGACTAACCCTAATTTTAATACAAATGCACCCCCTTTTAAGGTTAGGGGGTGCAAAGTTATTTTAGGGGGTGCATTTTTAAGTCAGGAGGTGCAACCGCACTTAATCATCCATCGGCTTAAAAACTGGAGTTCCATTTTCGACGACCACTGAGCCAATAACGCCCATTGCAGTATAAGACAAATCTGCAAGGTTATTGCCGTTGACTTCTATGTTTGCGCTGTAGACTTGATAATAAACGGGAAGGTTTTGGGAATCTTTTGACGAAAACGAGGGCGAAACAGCTGCTACAAACAGATCTACTGAAGGATTGTCGGTAGTCGAAGTATCATAAACAACAATGGATTCCTTTGTGGTTGTATTAAAAACGGATATTATAGAACGGTGTAATCCTGAACCCCATGAAGAAGCAATCAACAAATCCAGATTTCCATCTCCATCATAATCCCAGGGCACGGCATTTACAAATCCGAAGCCGCCAAAAGATTCGCAAATGGAATATACCTCACCATCAATTAGTGCGAGTGAGACACAGGAATCACTGAACTTAAAAATCTTGATATCTGTCTGGGTGGCAACAGAAAGCGGGGTAACATTGTAACAATGCTCCTCATCAAGTTTCATCCCAGTAGATAAGCCATCCAGTTCCACCTCGCCAATAATGGACATAAATTCATCTACGGAAACTTTAGTGCATGATGTAGTCATATTGTCGACATTGTTTCCGTTTTTATCTGAATTGTCGGTGTTTGTTTGACAAGCCGCCAAAGAAATCAATACAATTCCAGTTAGAAGCAAGCAGAATAGGCGTTTCATTGCAGATAACCTCCTACTTAATTTATAATTAAAGCATACCATACAAATATGAACTTTTCAACATTCTAACGATTATCGGCTACAATTCAACGATTACCTCTGTAAATCAACGATTATGCCTATGATTTAACGATTTGCTATCTTTCAACGATTTGAAGGACACCTAATTGGATGAATCGTTGCTTTTCCCGTTCATAAGTTAGAAAAATACTGATTTGGGGTATAAAATAACCGTCATTCCGTTGTATCAGAATGACGGTTATTCTTTGGCGGAAGCGGTGGGATTCGAACCCACGGTACCGTGAGGTACAACTGATTTCGAGTCAGTCCCGTTATGACCACTTCGATACGCTTCCGTATTCGATTACGCTATTTTTCTGTTCTGTCAAAACAGCTTATATATTTTATCAAAATAATCTTTAATTGTCAATATATTCATTCGCTTAAATATTGATTAATCCATATTTTTGTGATAAAATGTCGTTTGTATTAAGGAGGCTTTTTTATGTCTTGTTGTAATTGTAACAAGAGTGATTTATCACTCATAAATGATGTGCTTGATAAGTATGCCTGTGTCGACGGCAGTCTTATCACTATTTTACAGCACGCACAGGATATTTACGGTTATCTGCCTGTGGATGTACTGTATCATATCGCAGACAGAACAGGTTCAACTCCCGCTAAAGTGATGGGAGTCGCTACTTTTTATTCTCAGTTCCGTCTTCAGCCTGTTGGTAAGTATCTTATTATGCTTTGTCAGGGTACTGCCTGTCACGTAAACGGGTCAGAGAAAATCGAAAAAGCGATCAAAGATGAACTGGGAATTTCTGACGGTGAGACTACAGAAGACGGTCTTTTCACGCTTAAAAATGTCGCTTGTCTCGGTTGCTGCAGCCTTTCTCCGGTTATGATGATAAATGATGAAACTTACGGAAGTCTTACACCGGAAAAAACAAAAGAAATTCTGAGAAATCTTAAGGCGAAGGAGGACTGAAAATGCGTATAGTTGTAGGTCAGGGCAGTTGCGGTATTGCCGCAGGTGCTGCTAAGGTTTATTCTGCGATTGAAGCTGTGATCGGTTCTTCTGCCGAGCTTACAATAACGGGCTGTATTGGAATGTGCTTCCTTGAGCCTGTTGTCGATATCTATGACGGTGAAACACTTGTAAAACGCCTTGTAAAGGTTCAGCCGTCAGACGCTGCGAAGATAATTGACTTTGTAAACGGCAATGCTGATGCGGTCAATGATATTGAAATTACGGACGATGACAAGGACTTTCTTCTTAAGCAGACGAGAATTGCTCTTCGTCATTGCGGTGTTATAAATCCCGAAAAGATCGAAGAGTATATCGCTGATGACGGTTATAAGGCTCTCGAAAAAGTGCTTACGACGATGTCTGCGGAAGAAGTCATCGAAGAAATCAAAGTATCAGGTCTTGCAGGTCGTGGTGGTGCAGGCTTCCCGACATGGTTCAAATGGAATGCGGCACGTCAGTCGCAAGGCGATTATAAATATCTCATCTGTAACGCTGACGAGGGTGATCCCGGTGCATTTATGGACAGGGCAGTTATCGAGAGTGATCCTCATAATCTGATTGAGGGTATGCTCATCGCGGCTTATGCAATCGGAGCAAAGGAAGCTGTGGTTTACGTCAGAGCCGAGTATCCTCTTGCGATCGAACGTCTTACTAATGCAATCAGGGAAGCCGAAGAAAAAGGTTATCTCGGTGATAATATCCTCGGCACATCTTTTTCCTGCAAAATGCGTATTAAAGCAGGTGCGGGTGCATTTGTGTGCGGTGAGGAAACAGCCCTTATCGAATCTCTTCAGGGTGAAAGAGGTATGCCTCGTCTGAAGCCTCCTTTCCCTGCACAGTCAGGTTATTGGTATAAGCCTTCAAATATTAATAACGTCGAAACTTTTGCAAACGTTTCCTGGATAATCCTGAACGGTGGCGAAGCTTTCGCCTCAATGGGTACGGAAAACAGCAAGGGTACAAAGGTTTTTGCACTTACGGGTAAGATCAAAAAGGGCGGACTCGTCGAAATACCTATGGGTAAAACCCTTCGTGATGTCATATTTGACATCGGCGGAGGAATCAAGAATGATGCTCAGTTCAAGGCTGTTCAGATGGGCGGACCTTCAGGCGGATGTATCCCTGCTGAGCTTCTTGATACCGTCATTGACTACAAAGCACTTGGAGCAACAGGTGCAATTATGGGTTCGGGCGGTATGGTAGTTATGGATGAGTCTACGTGTATGGTTGGTATGGCTCAGTTCTTCCTTGACTTCACAGCCAAAGAGTCCTGCGGTAAATGTGTTCACTGCCGTATAGGTACAAAGCGTATGCTTGAAATACTTAACCGCATAGTAAAAGGTGAGGGCAAAGAGGGCGACATCGAGCTTCTTGAAGAGCTTTGCTACAGCATCAAGGACGGTGCTCTGTGCGGTCTGGGTCAGACTGCACCCAACCCTGTGCTGACTACTATCAGATATTTCAGAAATGAGTATGAAGCTCATATCAACGATAAAAAATGTCCTGCAAAGTCCTGCTCAGACCTGCTTTCTTATGCGGTCGTTGCAGATAAATGCAGGGGTTGTACGCTCTGTGCAAGGAAGTGTCCCGTAGACGCGATAAGCGGTTCTCCGAAAAATGCACATGTTATCGATAAAGAAAAGTGCATTAAATGCGGTGCTTGCTATAATTTATGTAAATACAGTGCTATTGTAATGGAATGAGGTGATTTGATGGATATGATAAATGTTAAGATAAACGGAAAAGAAATCACTGCACCTAAAGGACAGACTATCCTTCAGATTGCCGAAGCGAACGGAATTGAAATTCCTACACTTTGCTACATCGCTGAGGTAAAAGCGTACGGTGCGTGCGGTCTTTGCACCATAGAGGTAGAAGGAATTCCGAAGCTTCTTCGAGCCTGCTCAGCTGTGGCAAGCGACGGAATGGTGATAAGCACGGATACTCCGAGAGTAAGACAGTCAAGGAAGATCGCATTGGAGCTTCTTATGTCTGACCATACGGGTGACTGCAAAGGCCCTTGCTCACTCAACTGTCCTGCAGGTACTGACTGTCAGGGATATGTAAAACTCATCGCTCAGGGTAAGTTTAAAGAGGCTGTTGAGCTTGTAAAAGACAAGGTGCCGCTTCCTGCATCTATAGGCAGAGTGTGCCCTCATCCCTGTGAAACCGCTTGCCGCAGAAAGATGGTTGAAGAACCTATTTCGATAGCATTTCTTAAAAGCTTTGCTGCAGATGAAGATCTGAAATCGGGTGATAAATTTATGCCTGAAATTGCAGAAAGTACAGGCAAGTCAGTCGGTATCATCGGCGGAGGCCCTGCAGGTCTGACAGCAGCGTATTTCCTTGCGGTCAAGGGTCATAAAGTGACTGTCTACGATGCTATGCCTGAGATGGGCGGTATGCTTCGCTACGGTATTCCGCAGTACAGACTTCCCAAAGAAGTTCTTGATATGGAAATCGCATCAATCGCTGAGCTTGGCGTTGAGATGAAGAATAACGTAAGAATAGGTGCTGATGTTACCTTTGATGAAATAAAAAATGCACACGATGCCACTCTTGTCGCTATCGGTGCGTGGAAAAGCAGCTCTATGAGAATTCCGGGTGAAGACCTTGAAGGTGTGTACGGCGGTATCGATTTCCTTCGTTCGGTTGCTCTTAAAAACCCTGTAAAGCTCGGCAAAAAGGTTGCGGTCATAGGTGGCGGTAATACCGCTATGGATGCTTGCCGTTCTGCTGTAAGGTTAGGTGCAGAAGAAGTGTACGTTATATACAGACGTACACGTGCCGAAATGCCTGCTGAAAAGGTTGAGATCGACGAAGCAGAAGAGGAAGGCGTAATCTATAAGTTTCTCAACAATCCCGTTGAGATCATCGGTGAAGACGGCAAGGTAAAAGCAGTAAAGCTTCAGGTAATGGAGCTTGGTGAACCCGATGCAGGCGGACGTCGCAGTCCTGTACCGGTTGAGGGTAAGTTTGAAACCATTGAACTTGACAATGTAATAATGGCAATCGGTCAGAAAATAAACATCAACGGTTTTGAAACTCTTGAACTCACTGACCGCGGCAATATCTCAGCTGATACCGAAACCTTCAGAACATCTCTTGACGGAGTTTTTGCAGTAGGTGATGCCACGAACCGTGGTGCTTCGATCGCTATTGAAGCCATAGGTGAAGCACAGAAGGCGTCTGAGGTCATAGACAGTTATCTTAACGGTAAAATGATAGGTTACAAGAAGCCTTACGTTTCCGAAAAGATTGTGACCGCTGCTGACCTTGCGGACAGAGAAAAGATTTCACGTGCAAAAATGCCGCAGAGAAGCCCTGAGGAGCGAATTCACGACTTCAACGAGATAAATCTCGGGTTCAGCGTTGAAACGGCTATGAACGAGGCTAAACGCTGTCTTGAGTGCGGATGTCACGATTACCACGACTGTAAGCTTATCCGTTATGCAAATCAGTATGATGTAAAGCCCGAACGTTTTGCAGGAGATAAGCACGACTGCCCGAAAGAGAATGAACTCGTTTACATTGAACGTGATCAGAATAAGTGCGTACTCTGCAATCTTTGTGTACGTGTCTGTGATGAAGATGTGGGCAAGGGTCTAATCGGTCTTGTAGGCAGAGGCTTCACAACGGTTATAAAACCTGAGTTTGCGGACAGAAGTGTTACTGAGTTCTGTAAGACTTGTCAGAAGTGTGTAAATGCTTGTCCGACAGGTGCTTTGAAAACCCTATAAAAATCAGCCTGAAGTTGTTTTAGACTTCAGGCTATATTTAAATATACTGCGAGTATGATATGTATCAGGGACATAACGGGCAGAGAAATCATGAATTTCATATGTTTTGTTTTATGTCTTATTATGCACATAGTTATAAACATAGCTGTCGCTCCGCCTGAAAAAGCGGTGAGCAACAATGTTTTTTCAGGAATTCTTCTTTTCCTGTTTTTCGCTGCGAGCTTGTCATAAACCGTGAGTATGACCGAAATGACGGAAGTTACAGCGATTATCAACAGGTATATGTAAGCGATATGTTTCATAAAAGTCTCCATTTTAAAATATTAATGTACTATCATTTTAACACATCAGTCAAGTGAGGGGTATATGAAAAGATTTATTTCACTTTTTATGGTATTGATACTGCTTCTGTCGGGCTGTACACAAGTGCCTGAAGAAAAAAAGCAGGAAGAACCCAAAGTGCAGGAAACAGCACAGATTTCAGCTGTATGGATTTATTATGATGAGTTGAGTATGGTAAAAGAAAAAGGCGGCACGGAATCGGACTTTATAAAAAAGATCACAGCTATGTTTGATAACTGTGTTTCGTGGGGGATCAATACGGTATTTTTGCAGGTGCGACCATGTGCGGACAGCTTTTATAAGTCTGAAATTTTTCCTTGGACGTATTATCTTACGGGTGAGCAGGGGAAGGTTACAGAGTATGATCCTCTTGAAATCTGTACAGAACTTGCACATGAAAAAGGTCTTGAAATCCATGCGTGGATCAACCCGTTCAGAATTGCTTTTAATGATGATATTTCACTTCTTGCGGAGAAACATCCTGCAAAAAAATGGATTGAAAACAAAGCTGATGATGTTGTATTTGTGAATAACGGCATTTATTTTTCACCTGCATCGCTCGAAGCACAGAAGCTCGTTCTTGACGGAGTGCGTGAAATCCTCAGAAATTATGATGTTGACGGTATCCACATTGATGACTATTTTTATCCGTCAACGGATAAGTCTGTCGATGAAGCATTTTATAAAAAATATGCAGAAGGCGGCGGTAAACTTACGCTTAATGAGTGGCGGCTGAATATAATTTCTGCCTTCGTTTCACAGATGTACAATGTAGTTAAGAGTGAAAAATCAGACTGTGTCTTCTCGGTCAGTCCTGCAGGGAACATAAAGAATAACTATGAGCAGCAGTTTGCAGACGTTGAACTCTGGTGTTCTCAGAAAGGCTATGCCGACTGGATAATTCCTCAGCTTTATTACGGCTTTGAAAATGATTCATTACCTTTTGACAAGGCTGTAAAAGACTGGCAAAGTATACATAAGTGCGCCGACGTGAAGATGATTTACGGACTGGCGGCATACAAGGTGAATGACAGCGATGAAGAATGGGATGCAGGTAAGGGTATTATTGATAAACAGCTGAAGATAGTTTCAGAAAGTGCCGACAGCTACGGTGCAGCGTTTTTTTCTTATTCAAGTCTCGCAGATGAGAAAAGAGCTGAGGAGTTCAGAAACCTCAGCTCTTTAACGTAAATTTTTCTTCAGTGTATATGAAAGTATTACACCCGGTATGCAGATAAGAAACCACAACATTGAAAACAGGGGACATATCTGACCTAGAACGTTGAATTTTTCGCCCGAATAGTCCCAGACGTTCATATGCAGCCCGCGGTTTACGATGCAGCCTACAATGAATTCGAGAAATGTTATAATTGCACACCCCGCAAGACATCTGAGTATAAGACTGTTGTTTTTCATATTGGTATTTACAAGGTGTATCAGCAGAAAAGCAAGGCCGCCTGTCAGCACCATAGTCCAGTGTGTAAATCCCCGTGAAACGACCTCCACGAGTCCGTAGATAATTCCTCCGAAGAAAAAAATTGTAAAATACTCTCTGAATCTGCTCTTTGTCAAAATAAATCACCGATAATTATATTATCCGGAAAGAAAAGGAACTTGCAAAATCTGCAAGTTCCTTATTTTACTATTTATCCTTTGGCTCAATGCAATATATTCCTGACTCAAGCACTACGTATTCCATAAATCCTACACGGAAATATTTCTTAATAGGCTCATTGAAAGAGAGATAATCCTTAACTGAGTAATCATTGAGACTGATAGTACGGATTTCATTGTTGTATTCATTGCACACGTAAAGTTTGTCTTCGTGCTTGAAGATCGAAACAGGACGCCTGAAAGCTACTGAAGCTCCGCCGCCGATCCTGAGCATAACACGCTTTTCGATAGGTGAAAACTTTACGATGGAGTTCCTGTCAGGAACTACGCACCAAAAACAGTTTCCGTCCATTGCAAGACTTCTGATCGGACAGTTCTGATAGACAAGCTTTTCCTGCATCGCTATCGCTCCGTCAGAGTCGAATATATTCATATTACCGTCGTCAAACAAAGTTACGACACCGTTGCTTTTGAGCACAGCGGCATCACAAGCTATGTTGTTTCCGAGCTTTTTTGCGATTTCCCGGTACTGAAGACCGAATTTCGCTTCAAGGTACATCTTTATTTTTACAGGAAGAGTTCTGTCTCCGTCCTGGTCATACACAAAAAATGCGACAGTTTCCTGACCGTTGGGCAACTTTGCACGCTGAGCGTAAATGAAACCTATTTCAAGCGGTACAACGTCAAGTAACTGAGCTTTTACAATTCTTAACACTTTTTATCACCCATATTTATGGTTTTTATCAGATAGCCCCGCCAAGCCGGATACAGCCGATAGTAACCTGCAGTTAAAGCAGGTGGGTGCTTCCCCAACGGTTCACGCTCCCTTCGTCCGCAAAGCGGGAGGTCTGCAATCCGCGTCGGGAGATAAGCTCCCGAAAATTACAATTGTAGGGTTAATATAGACTGTAAGTTATCGCACAAGGCAGGGGAAAGGTCGGTTTTATTCGTCAGCTTCGAAAAGATCGCTGAGTCTTTCTTCAAATATCGCCTGAACTTCATCAAATTCCTTAGCATTCTCGATGGGGCAAAGGTATGTTTCACCGTCTTTGTCCTCTTCAACCTTGAGAATAATGATTTCTCCGTCATCATCAAGTATGTCCTCAGCATCGTCATAAACCGGAAGCAAAGCAACGTATCTTGCTGTATCGGTCTCAATTCTGTCAAGCTCTTCGAAAATATGTTCAACACCGTCTTCATCGATAACGCTTACGATATCAGGATTGAATTCTTCACTCATTTCATAACCTCCTTAAATTACTTTATAACAAATATATTTTAACCATAAACGGACGAATAGTCAAGATAATTTAAAATTAAGTCAATATAAATAAATTTTTTCAACTTTTTTCAAAAAAACTATTGACAAAGGCTAAAACGTATGCTAATATAAAGGCGAACCAAGGGAAAACATAAAAAATAACACATGAGAGATGTGAAGAGGGAGGCGAGTCCGATGAACTCTACAGAATCACAATTTAATAGGACCGCCGCACTTACGGTATAGATCAGATTTAAAGTGGCGTGAAGAAGCCGGACTGATGAGTTTATCATAAAAGATCACAAACCGGATTGCAGGCGGTAAGCGAGTGGGAACGCCCACATTACATAGCAGGCAATCGTATGATTAACCTAAACTAAAAATTCTACCTTAAGAAATAAGGTGAACACTAAGTACATCTGACATATTTTCAAAGAAAATTTGAAAGAGTGAGTTGAAATGTACAATTAATTTTCGAGATAAAAAATATTTTTAAGAGAGTGAGACCAATGCACATCTGATTAATATCTCAGTTAATAATTATGAGAGAGTGAGTACGATGTTCAAATAACACTTGTTTTGTAAAAATAATCTCGAAAGAGAGTGAGTGACATGTACATCTAGCGTTTTTATATTAAAGTAAATGTAAAGGTGTGAGTCCAAAGTACTAATCATTCATAACTCATAGTAAAAGTAAAGGCGTGAGTCCAACAGTTTAACTAATTAAAAATCAAGAGAGCCGATCGTCGGCTCTCTTTTTTCTGTTATTTATGGCATATACGGATCGACGTTCATATCGAAATACTTTTCGTCGATGAGATACTGACTCATGTATTTTATCGTAAAGTCGATGCCCCACTGACCCTTACCTCCGAACCAGTTGTGAGAATGAGGTTCAATCGAAAGAACTCCGTCATAACCTACATCGTATAGAACAGCCATTACAGCACCCCAGTTAGTCTGATCGAGACCTGCGGGAGGATCGTCGTAATGGTCACCGCCTACGTGCAGAGTGCCTTTAATGTGGAAGTGGTGGAATCTGTGACCCCAATCTGCCATTTCTTTGAGATAATCGCCAAAACGGTTTATGCAGTGTGAAGGGTCATACTTGATGCCGAGCTCGGGGATTGCTGTCAGAACGGCACCCCAGGACTTTGAATCCCAGATGAAGTTTTCCCAGTCGCAGTTGTAAAGTCCGATCTTTACCCCCTTGGGCTTCGCATAATCAACGAGTGTCTGCAGGTAGCTGATTGCAAACTTACAGTTTTCCTCGAAAGATTTACCTTCTACTTCGTTACAGCCTACGTTGTAAACAGGACAGCCGAGCAGGGAAGCGAGGTCAACGAGGTTTTTGTCGTGCTGAAAAGCTTCGGGGATAGCCTCACCGTTTTCGTCGATACGAGTCATACCCCATCGTCCGATGGATGCTACGTCGACACCGTACTTCTCGGAGTAGCCCTTGATTTCTTCTGCTCTTGCAAGAACTTCTGCTGAGTCATATTTGTAGTTGATACAGAACTCGACTGCAGTAAGTCCTTTTTCGTTGACTGATCTGAAGTGACCTTCGTCCCAACCGTTGATGATACCTAATCTCATAAAAACACCGCCTTTATTTTGCTGTTTTCATTATAGCAAATTACAGGCGGTGTTGTCAATTATTTATTTTTCGTATGTGTTAAGAAAAGCTCTTGTTCTCGGATTTTTCGGGTTGACGAGTACTTCTTCGGGTGTGCCGTGCTCTGCGATAACACCGTCATCCATAAATATAACCTCGTCAGAAACATCTTTTGCAAAGTTCATTTCGTGAGTAACGATAACCATAGTCATATTATCCTCAGCAAGCTGACGGATTGTTTTAAGGATTTCACCCGTAAGCTCCGGGTCGAGAGCCGATGTGGGCTCGTCAAAGAAAAGTATCTGCGGATTCATTGCAAGTGCACGTGCTATTGAAACACGCTGCTGCTGACCGCCTGAAAGCTCACAAGGGTAGTTGTTAAGCTTATCAGAAAGACCTACTTTGTCAAGAAATTTCTTTGCAGTAGCATCGATTTCTTCAAGGATTGCCTTTTTATTATGCTTGTAATCAGGACGTTTCTTTGCCGCAAGCTTCATTGCAAGGGTAACGTTGCTGAGTGCGGTGTACTGAGGGAAGAGATTGAACTGCTGGAAAACAAGTCCGATATTCTGCTGGTTGTGCTTGAGAGCTTTGAGCTCTTTTTTATCTGTGATATTGCTGTCAAAAACAACCTTTTCGTTAACGGTTATCTTACCTGCTGTAGCTGTTTCGAGTCCATTTATACAACGTAGCAGGGTAGTCTTACCGCTGCCTGATGAACCGATGATTGAAAGAACCTTGCCCTCTTCAAGAGAAAAGGAAATACCTTTGAGTACCTTGGTGGAACCAAAGCTTTTTGTAAGATCTTTAACTTCAAGTATAGACATATCAGTTCACCTCATACGGAAAAGTAGCTGAGCTTCTTTTCGATTCTGTTGAAGATAATCGTAAGAATACCGCAGCCGACAAGGAAGAAAGCACCTGTGTAGAATAACGGCCAAAGAAGACCTTCGCTTTTGATGAATGCTTCACCACTCCAGATAACTTCATAAACGGAAATCATACGAGCAAGTGACGTATCTTTTACGAGAGTTATAATCTCATTACTCATAGGAGGAATGATACGTTTTATAACCTGGAGAAGCACTACATGGAAAAATGCCTGTGGTTTGCTCATACCGAGAACGCTGCAAGCTTCATACTGTCCTTTTGAAATGGATTCAATACCACCGCGGTAAATCTCAGAAAAGTAACAAGCGTAGTTGATTGCAAAAGCAACAAGCGCAGCAACAAATCTGTCCATAACCTTCCATGATGCTAAAAACTGAATAAACATATTTGTTGTTTCCTGTTCTCTTGCCCACATTCCGATAAAACCGGGTACATAGAAAACAATAATCAGCTGCAGCATAAGGGGGGTGCCTCTTATAATCCAGACAAAGGTACGGACTAACCATTTAATAGGTTTAATTTTGCTCATAGAGCCGAAACTTACTATAAGGCCTAACGGTAAGGCAAATACTAATGTCAGCAAAAAAAGTTCGACAGTTGTGCCGAATCCTTCAAGCAGAGCTTTGGTTACAGTTAAAAACATAAGACTAACCTTTCTTAAACAAATCTTTTAAACATCCGAAAGGCAGGGAGCCTTAGCTTCCTGCCTTTTGCTGTTTAGTTTTAATGCAGATAATTATTTGATTTCAACGCTGTACTTTTCAGCAAGCTTTGCCAAATCGCCGTTATCTCTGTACTCTTTGAGGAATGCGTTGAATTCTGCAGTAAGGTCAGAACCTTCTCTGAAAGAAACACCGAATTTTTCTGTGCTGAGAGAAAGTGAAACTGCAAGATTTTTGTAGCTTCCCTTACCTACTGTTGCCTGAGCCATTGTTTTATCGATGATACAACCATCGCTTGCACCGCTTGTAACTTCTACAAGAGCCTTAGCCATATCCTGAGCGGGGAGAGCCTTGAGACCGTTAGCTTCTGCAACATCCTGACCTGCTGAACCTTCTTCAACAGCGAAAGTGAACTCCTTGAGATCTTCGACTGACTTAACTTTAGCAGCCTTGTCAGCGGGGAGAACAACTACCTGAGAGTTCTGAGCATAAGAGTCAGAAACAGAAGAGTTGTTAAGAGCCTCATCAGAGATTGTCATACCGTTCCAGACACAGTCGATTGAACCTGCTTTAAGTTCGTTGAACTTTGCACCCCAGTCAGCGAGAACGACGAATTCAACCTCAACACCGAGCTTTTCAGCAAATGCATATGTAAGCTCTGTGTCAAAACCGGTCCATTCGTTGTTTTCTTTGTAGTTCATCGGCGGATACTCTGTGATACCTACAACGAGAGTGCCTTTTTCTTTGATATCAGCCATATCACTGAAAGCAGGTTGTTCATCTTTTTTGCTTGGGTCGTCATTTTTGTCTGCATCTGATTTTCCGCAGCCTGCAAATGCGAGGATTGAGAAAACAGATACGATTGCGAGAATAAGTGCTAATACTTTTTTCATAATAATCCCTCCGATTAATAATGTGTTATTATGCTAACACATTAACACGCTAAAGTCAATAGAAATTAAGCTCAATTAAACCTATATTTCTTCAACTTTTTTGTGATAAATAATAAAAATCGTTTTACATTATTTTCAATGAATATAAATCCATGTCATCAGAACAATATTAATAAGAAAATTAAGGTGATTTTATGGATTTTTTACTTGCATTTCTGATCGGTGGTGCGATATGTGTCGTCGGTCAGCTGCTGATAGATTTGACAAAACTTACGCCTGCACGCATTCTTGTAAGCTTTGTTGTGATTGGGGTATTGCTTGAAAGTGTCGGACTGTATCAGCACCTCGTTGATTTAGCAGGATGCGGAGCCACAGTACCTTTGACAGGATTCGGTTATACGCTTGCCAAAGGGACGAGGGCGATGATCAACGAAACGGGTTGGCTTGGAATAATTACGGGTCCGCTCAGTTCCGGTGCCGCAGGCATAACGGCAGCTATAGTCAGCGGTCTGATCGTTGCATTTATAACTAAGTCAAAGTCAAAATAAAAAGGAGCAAGAAAAACTTGCTCCTCAGAATATTCAGCTATGTAATTATGCTTCAACAGGTACCGGATCGTCGATGTCGCAGCATGAGCATGAAACGTAATCGCTCTGGTCGTCTTCTTCAACCTTGTTCTTGCAGGGGAGAACCTTAGTAACAAGGAAATAGATGCCTACGCCAACAGCAGCGATAGCAGCGATAATACCTACAATTTTAAGAACCTTTTTAACAGTATCACACATGGGATAGTACCTCCTGAACT
>JAGBFD010000130.1 GCA_017936645.1 Clostridia bacterium | reverse complement strand
TTCTGGAGATGGGCGAGGGCGTGTGCGAATCTTACGCAAAATCCTTCCAGATGATGCTCAACTATTGCGGCGTTGAGAACGTATTCATTTCGGGCGATGCCGGCTAATGTGATTGCCTGTTGTAAAAGTTCTTATAATGTAGTATCATCTTTTCGGAGGCGATATTATGACACACAGAGAACTTTTTTCAGATGCAAGATGGATATGTCCGAAGAGTGATGCGGATGCGGCACTCTTTCGTGCTGAATTTATAAATGATAAGGCTCAGTCTGCAGAGATAACTATCTGCGGACTGGGTTATTTTATTTTGTATATCAACGGTAAGCGTGTCAGTAATGATGAATTTGCTCCCGCATATACTGATTATCACGACCGTCCGGATATGGTACTGTCTTATCCGCTGAATGACGTTACATCACACAGAATTCACGTTATGAAGTATGATATCTCAGACTATCTCTGTGAGGGAAAGAATGTACTTGCAGTAATGGTAGGCGGAGGCTTTTATCATCAGCTCCTCAGAAAAGGTGAGGGTAATGTCAGCTACGGTAAAATAAAGCTCTGCTATAAGATTGATTTTGAAGACGGCACGGAGTTTACATCAGGCAATAGCACACTTTATCAGCGCGGATTTTTCATCAGCTCGAACCTTTTTCACGGTGAGAGACACGACTATTCGAGATTTGACCGCAAGTGGAATACCGTTGAGGCACAGACACACGGCTGGGCTGAGCCTGATATCGTGACACCGCCTGTGAGTGAGTATCTTGTGCAGTCCTGCCCCTCGGACAAGGTTGTTGAAACGCTCGTTCCCGAGCTTGTAAAAAAAGCTGATACATACAATGTATATAAGGTTGAAAGGAATATAACGGGATATCCTGTTCTTCGTTGTAATGCTCGTGGTGAACACCTCTGGTATGAATGTGCGGAAGAGCTTGATGAAAACCTCGATATTGATAATACATCAGTCGGCTACGGTGAGCAAAGACAACGCTATTTTGCGATAACTGATGATTCAGGGGAACTTTACCATCCGTACTTCACGTGGCACGGCTTTCAGTATTTCGCAGTCAGCAACAACTGTGAGGTTGTTGAAGTTCGTGTTATTCATACAGATATGGATGTTACTTCTTCGTTTGAATGCAGCGATGAAACGCTCAACTGGTTCTATAAGGCATTTATAAATACACAGCTCGGCAATACACACGGCTGTATACCGTCAGACTGTCCCCACCGTGAAAGACTCGGTTACACAGGTGACGGTCAGCTTACCTGCGATGCGGTAATGACTGCTTTTGATGCAGAAGCTATGTACAGAAAGTGGATTGAAGACATTAAAGACTGCCAGGATATAGAAACAGGACACGTTCAGCATACGGCACCGTTTGCAGGCGGTGGCGGCGGTCCTGCAGGATGGGGCGGTGCGATGATCGTAGTGCCGTATCAGTTTTACCGTCACTATGGTGATGACGAAGCATTGAAAGACGTATATCCTTTTATGGCAAAGTTCGTTGACTATATGGAAAGCCGCTGTGAAAACGGACTTATAGTACGAGAAGAAAAAGACGGGTGGTGTCTTGGTGACTGGTGTACCCCTGAGAGGGTTACGATCCCTGAACCGTTTGTTAATACAACGCTTTATATTTCTCAGCTCAAAATGCTCATTTTCCTGTGTAAAAAGATCGGAGTTGATACCTGCAGGTACGAAAAACTAACAGAAGAACACATTGATGCTGTGAAAAAACACTATGCTGATGCCGACGGTGGTTTTATCGGCGGATTGCAGGGAGCGGATGCTTTTGCTGTTGAATGTTCAGCAGGAGATGAAAGAACGGTAGATAAACTTGTTGAAAAATATACATCGCTCCGGCAGTTTGATACAGGTATATTCGGAACATTCAGCCTTCTTAATGTACTTTATTCTACGGGCAACGGTGACTTGGCTACTGAGCTTCTTGCAAATAAAAATGAAGTTTCTTTTGAAACCATGAGAAAGGCAGGGGCTACCACTCTTTGGGAAAACTGGAATGCAGAGTCATCACACTCACATCCGATGTTTGGCGCAAGTACGGTTTATCTTTTCAGAGATATCCTCGGTATCAGGCAGACAGAGGAATCAGTCGCTTATAATAAAATTGTAATTGAACCCGTATTTGCGGAATGTCTGGACTTCGCAAGAGGTTATGTGACAACTCCGAAAGGAAGAGTTTTTGTCGGATGGAAGAGAAATGACGGCAAAGTTTCTGTTGAGGTTAATGTTCCGGACGGTATCGTTGCATCCTTCCGATGCGGAGAGACGATAAAAGAATTAAAAGCAGGTTCGGAAATTTTTGATATCTGATTTGTCATAACACTACATAAACGAAAATCCCTGACTCTCTACTGAGTCAGGGATGATTTTTATTCAAAAAGGGGCGTGGAGAAGTACCTTTCTGCCGTATCTGGAAGAACGGTAACCACCGTCTTGCCTTTGCCGAGCTTCTTTGCGAGCTTGATTGCGGCAGCTACGTTTGTACCGCTTGAGATTCCGCACATAATTCCTTCCTTTGAAGCGAGATCACGTGCAGTCTGTAAGGCTTCCTCGTCCTTTATGATGCAGACATCGTTGTAAATGTTCTGATTAAGGATAGCAGGGATGAGACCGTCACCTATACCCATCTGAATATGAGTACCGATCGAACCTCCCGAAAGGATAGCAGCGTGCTCAGGTTCGACAGCCCATATCTCTATGTCGGGGTTTTTGTGCTTGAGTGTTTCACCGATACCTGTTATGGTACCGCCTGTGCCGATGCCTGAACAGAATCCGTGGATAGGTCCGTCTACCTGCTCAAGGATTTCGATGCCTGTCTGTTTACGCTGAATTTCAACGTTTGCAGGGTTTTCGAACTGCTGAGGAACAAAGACGTTCGGATCTTCATCACGCATTTTAAGAGCGAGCTTCAGACACTCGTCAATGCAGTCACCGATGTTTCCTGCATCGTGAACATATATAACTTCAGCACCGTAATGCTCGACAATCTTTCTTCTTTCTTCGCTTACGGAGTCAGGCATGATTATGATGGCTTTGTATCCTCTTACGGCACTCACGAGAGCAAGACCGATGCCCTGATTTCCGCTTGTGGGTTCGACGATAATTGTATCTTTAGTGATGACTCCACGCTTTTCAGCGTCAAGGATCATATTGTATGCTGTCCTTGTTTTGATCGAACCACCTACGTTGAGTCCCTCGTATTTGACGAGAATTTCAGCACTGTCGGGTTCGACCATATTTGAAAGTCTGATGAGAGGGGTATTACCCATTGCCTCTAAAACGTTGTTGTAAATCATTTAAACTACTCCTGATATATCATTGTTAACATAATATGCCGTGTAGAAATTTCTGACATAGTCAGAATAAAAACCAACGTAGTATACCATAAAATTTTTCAAATAGCAAGTTTTATGAGGAAAAAGTTTGAATTTAATTTATTGACACCTGCTTTTTATTGTGTTACAATTCACCCGCATCAATAAATCAGGAGGTAGATTTATGAAAACGAACACAAAGAGAATAGTAAGAATTATTTCGCTTGTGCTTGTTGTTCTTACGGTAGCTTATGTTTCGCCTATGAATGCATTTGCTATCAAAAAGTCAATTCCGGCAGACAACTCAAATCACGTTCTCGTTCTCAAGAGTGATAATCTTACGGTTGCAAAAAGAAAGACAATTCAGATGACGGCAACGGTGACTAATATGGAAACTCAGCCGCAGATTACCTGGAGTTCTTCTGACGAAGGCGTTGCAACAGTCGACGGAAACGGAATTGTCAAAGGTGTGGATATAGGCATTGCTACGATCAGAGCGCAGGCTGTTGTTGACGGAGAAACACTTAACGGTGAATTTACGATAAATGTCGTAAAAAGAAACAATTTCCTCAGAAATCTTCTTGAAGAAAAGCAGATTCTCAGCTATCAGTACAGCTACGTAGATGACTATTACTACACAAACGATAAGGATGCATGGCAGTACAATTTCGGCTTTGGTAAGATTTATGATTTCGTATCTCCTTACATCCTTCTCGAGTATGACTACATCCGCGTTTTCTTTACATATGAGAATAAAGACTGGATGCTTCAGATGTGGAAGGGTCAGTACGGACTTGTATTCTACGGTGGAGAAGTAGGTATTTACAACAGGGAACACGATGATGACGGCATAAATGAGTGGACATTCTTTAACTGTCCTGCAGAGGAAGATTGGCTCGATATGGAAATGACTCTCTGGCACGAGCAGCTTGACGGTACATGGAAGCGAGAGTTTACAAGAGAGTATGACAAGTACTGGTGGTGCACAGGCTTTAAAAACGGTCACCTCCGTCAGGAAGAACCCGCTGATGAGCTTCGTCTTACAGGCAGAATTACATTCAAGGATGCAGAAATGACGAGTCTTGTAGCTGACGGACTTGAGGAATGCGGTCTTGTCAGAGCGAACAGTAAAAATGCTATGGGTACAGACTCGATTTATGTAGACGGTACAGATATTTACTACAGCTGGCAGAATATCTCTGAAGCAGAAAGTACCATGTTTATCAAAGTAAGCTCAGGTTTACTCGGCTCAGTTCTTCTCCTTCCGTTTGCACCCGTAATACTTCCGTTTGTGGGAGTTTATGCGGTTCTTGTGCTTCTTGTATCAGGAATTCTTTAATTAAAAATCTATATAAAACAATATAAGACCGCGACTAAAAGTTGCGGTCTTATCTGTTAGTATCAGGATTGTCGGTGCGTTCAAGTAAGTAGTCAACGGAAACATTATGAAAGTTTGCTATTTTGATAAGGGTCTGCGTAGGTATGTCGATGTCTCCACGCTCGTAGTTGCTGTAAACACGTTGGCTGCAGGATAAAATTTTGCCCATTTGCATTTGAGTTAAATCCTTGTCTTCACGCAAATTTCGTATTCTCGGATACAACGGCATAATATCACCCACTTATCTTATATTCATTTACTGTATTATAGGTTAGAAAGATTTTCGCTATTGACTTTTAGCGAAAAATCCGCTAAAATATTCGTTAAAAGGAAGTCGAAAAGGGAGACGATATTAATGGGCGAAGTTAAAGCTGCCTTTGCGGACAAAAGGATTATTAAAAGTTTAATTCCGGTCATCGCTCTCATGATGTGGGGAACGACGAGTTTCTGGAGTTTTATCATGATGGATGATTTTATCTTTGTGATGTTGATGTCACTTCTAATTACGATAGGTAGTTTTATACCAACAATGGTACTGACTATCGTTTGCACGGTTCTTTCATCAAAGAAAGCTCTTATCGTTTCAGAAAACGGAATATGTGGCAAACTGTTTAGCGGAAAAACAGTGTCACTTACTTTAGATATGATTGGCAGTGTTGAATCTTACAGGTTAAACGGAATAAAAATCATAGCCAAAAACGGAATGGTTTATAAGTATTCTTTTATGGATAACAGAGATTATATTTGTCTCGCATTGAGTGATCTTGGTGTGATGGTAAATCCGAAGCTTGTTAAAGATAAAAATGCTGTTATTCTGAGTGAGACCGACAGGAAAAAGAACAAAGTTCTACCGATGGTTTCTTTGATTGTTGCTATTGTGAGTAATATACTTATGTCGGTATCATCAATCTGGTTCAACTCTGACGGAAACTGGTACTCTTACACCACCACAAGTTATTCTTATTGGGGGACACCATATTACGATTATCATTCAGGATACAATTATTATCCGTATGAGATGCCTACTACGTACTTGGCTGTCTTAGCCTGGATAGTTGCAGTAGTCGTGTTGATTGTATATATTGTACAGGCTAACCATAGACTCAGCGTAAGTCCCGAAGCAGTCAGAGGTGTAAATGGGTTTGGAAAAGTAACAGTTATGCCTGTAAATCAGATTGTAAGTGTTTCTTCACAAGCATCAAATTCATCTGTTGTTATCGTTTGCTCAGGAATAAAAAGAACATATTGTATGATTTCAAATAATATGCATATAGTTCAGACAATCAGAAGTTTTATGCCTAATTCCTTTGTACCGGTGCAGAGTGTACCTGTTCAACCACATGCTCCGCAGACACAGTACGTGATGCCTGCCCAGCAGTACATAACTCCTGTTCAGCCTGTTACTGTAAATTCTAGCGGTGCGGCAGATGAGATCAAAAAACTCAAGGAACTTCTCGATATGGGAGCTGTTACGCAAGAAGAATTTGAAGTCAAGAAAAAACAGATTTTGGGTTTATAGTCTTTGTATTGGAGGAAATTATGAATAATAAAGTATTTGCAGTCATTCAGATGTTATTATATCCACTTTATTTTATTACTTTGTTTATACCATTCTATTACGAGGATCATCATTATTATGATGGAAGCACTTCTTATCAGGGTGTAAGTTTCTACGATCAGGTGCTTTCTGACGGTGTGGATTTTGCTTGGTTTTGGTTCGTGATTATGTTGCTCACTTCCCTTTTTACTCTTTATATGTGTGTATCGAGATTGGCAGATTCGGACACAGGCAATCTCCCGAAGTTCTTCTCTTTTTCAAGGAAGCTGTGCGTGAAAAACAGATTTCATCTGACTTATCTGATGCCGGTGATTTGCGGTTTAAGTCTGATTATATATTCGCTATTGATGGTAGGCGATAAAGTGCACGTAAGCTATTATGAATATTATTATGAACTGATAAATATTTTCCTGTTTTTAATTCCTTTGTTTGTTATCGGATTGATGTTTTTAAGTTGTATAATAGACTGTGCAATAGGAAGAAAGAAGTCGAAAATAAAAGCTCCGGCTACAGTCAGCTTTAGTAATAACAATTCATATGGTCATACGGTTGGACATGTATATTCCAATCAACCCTCTGCACCGTCTCAGGCTTATGCACTTCCGGTACGGCCCGTGACATCGGGTTCTGCACCTGTAGCAACAGATGAAATTAAAAAACTTAAGGAACTTCTTGATATGGGAGCTATTACACAAGAAGAATTTGAAATCAAGAAAAAACAGCTTTTAGATTTATAATTGGAAGACCTCACTCTTATGTGAGGTCTTTTTTAGTGCGGGTACGCTATTCTGTGCACTGCGGATCTGCTTTACATTTTCTGATATCTGTGATAGAATTTTCTCAGAATTATGCAGAGGTGATTTTATGACGTGGATGTCCTTTTTTCGTTTACTCATGGCGATTCTTATGATGCCGTATTACCTTTTTAATTATGCTTTCAATGACTATGCATATCCCGCTTACAGTACGTCGGGAGCCTATCTTTTCTGCTACTTTACGGGCAATGAGATTGAAAATCAGACTATCCACTTCGCTGTAAGTACGGACGGATATCATTTTAAGGCACTCAATAACAATGAAGCTGTCATCACTCAGACTCTCGGAACTGAATGTGTGCGTGACCCTTATATTTTAAAGGGTGTAGATGAAAACGGAAAAGAATGCTTTTTCATCATTGCGACAGATATGGATGCAGGTCTCGGATGGCTTTCAAATCACAGCCTGATTACCTGGAAATCCTACGACCTTGTGAACTGGATTGACGAAACAGTTATCGATATCCGTCAGTTCCCCGGATTTGAAAATACAAACAGGGCGTGGGCTCCGCAGGCGATTTGGGATGAAAGTGTCGGAATGTATATGGTGTACTGGGCAAATTCTACGGTCGAAAATGACTGTGCAGGTCACTACTATGCCTACACAAAGGATTTTAAAACATTTGAAACAGAACCGCAGGTTCTTTTCGGTCGTTGGAACGAGTATGTTCCTGAACGTGATGAGGTAATGAACATTCAATGTATCGATGGCGATATAGTTTACAATGAAAAAGACGGATACTATTACCTTTACTTTAAAGAGGACCTGACACAGAAAATCGCTTACGTAAAATCCAAAAATCTTACCGGACCCTATAATACGGACTATACCGTCTGTTCACTTAACTGGTTCGGTGTCGAAGGAAGCTCTATGTACCGTATCACGGGTACGGATGCGTGGCTGATGATTATGGATGAATACGGCAACGGAACATTCTTTGCACAGATGACCAGAGATTTTGAAAACTTCAGACAGTTCCAACGCTCCTCAATGGAAATTGACCACCTTAAGCCGAGACATGGTTCGGTCGTTGCGATAACCGAAGATGAGTACAGGACTCTCGTTGATCATTACGGGGTGCAGGAGTGATTATTATGCAAATTGCATTGATATGCAGAGTAAAAATCTCCGAAGCGATCAATTGACGTAAGGTCATAAATGAAGTAAAATTTATATATAGGAAATATAAGGAGGCGTAGTATGGCAATAAAACTGAAAGAACCTGAACAAAAAACAGGGTCTGACGGAAATGCTCACCGTAAGTTACCTAAGGGCAGACGTTACGTTGGCACGATGGAAACTGCAGCATACATAGCGCAGGACTTTGCGGACAGCTTCTCCATTGGCAAGTACCAGAACCGATTCATCTGGGACGTTGTAGGCATTGACTTTAATATCACGGGTGTAGTTACACTCTTTACGGGCGCATGGGATATAATCAATGATACGTTTATCAGTGCGATGGTTGACCGTACGAGAACACGTTGGGGTAAGTTCAGACCGTTCCTTTTGTGGTTGAAGATGCCGCTAACACTTTTTGGTATGCTTTATTGGTTTATGCCGATTTTCTTCCCGGGCACATCTACAACCTACTTACCGAAACTGATATTCTATTTTGCGTTCAGCGTTATCAATGAAACGGCAGGTACATTTATTTCGATTTCACAGACGGGCTTGCTGGCGACCATAACGCCTAACCCTGAAGAACGTGTGCGGCTTATTGCTAATGCTAAACTGTTTTCACGATTCCTTGGTGAACAGATACCTGAATGGGTTATGGGTGTCTTAATTGACCTTATCAATACGAAGACAGTCAAGTGGAAGATGCAGAATCTTTTCATCGGAATGGGTGCTGCAACGAGTATACTTTCTGCATTGATGACCATCTGGTTTTATACCGTTTCAAAAGAACGAGTTATGCAGTCTGTTGAAAAGCCGAGCATCAAGGAAGGATTCAAAGCGATATTTAACAATAAACCGCTTCTGATACTGACTCTGTCGGATTTCCTGAGCGGATTTGCTGTCGGTCAGAGCCGTTCGGACTATTACAT
>JAGBFD010000129.1 GCA_017936645.1 Clostridia bacterium | reverse complement strand
CATTTCTTTCAGCTCCTTTTCTTTATCTTATCATAAAAAATGATGGCAGACACTTTTTTGTGTCTACCATCATTATACTATTTCACTGTTCAATGAGCAGTAGGGAATTTTTTATTATATACTCAGTACCGTAATACTTACCGTAGCAGTTATTATACCTAAAATCGTTGATAACTGCGGTTTTTCTTTGAAGAAAATGAATGAATATACTGCAGCAAGAATCAGTACTCCTCCGTTCTCTACAGTATACAGTACTGCGGTGTTTACCATCGGGATAACCGTTACGAGAACATTGATCGCAAGTGCCGCACTTAACAAGCACAGTACCAAGGGCAAAACTGCCTTTTTAGACAATTTAAAAGCTTTGAATGTATCCTTCTTCTCTTTGAACGCAAGCTGAATAAATGCGATTACGCCCATGATACCGTATGTAAGGATAACCATTTCGTTTTTCTGCGACTCGTTATAATCAGACTGCATTTTAAGAAAAGTTCCGTACATACCGTTGCAGACAAACAAAATCGCACAGAAAAGGTAATATGTCCACGGAGTCTTTTTGCGTTCCTCACCTTTTTTCACTTTGATTTCTTTCAGATTCATCAGCACAAAAGAAACAAGCATCATAGCAATCGCCACAAGCTGATACCATCGCAGAACATCACCGAGGAAAACCGTTGTATAAAGCAGAGGAATGAGAATTCCGCCAAAAAGCTGTGCAACATTAAGAAAAGCATACGAGCCTTGTGCACCGGCTTTTATGAGCGACGTGTTATATCCATACAGTGCTACGGCATTCAGGACACCGAAAAGAATCGTCAACGGTGACAGTTCAAACTTAAAGCCGATCCACGCCCACGTAAACAACGCGATCGCAATACTTTCAAGTACGCAGAATACAGGAGAGGCATTTTCAGGCTTTCCGGGATATTTGTTTGTGTACATCGTACAAAATAATGTCTGAAAGCTGTACAGAACAACGATCAGTAAAATTAAAAGTGCTGAGGTCATAGTAGGTCTCCTTTTTAAGTTTTGAAAGTCTTTTACTTTGATTTATTTTCAGATATAAACACATCTTCTTTCGCCAGTATTGTATCATAATTCGTCGTGTTTTTCAATGATATATCGCTGTTGGCGATATGATATACGATATTGCCGTTTGATATACTTGCTACGCAAGCATGAGATAATATCCGTTCCTTCATATGCCGCAGGCATATATCATCGCACGAATTGCGATATCATATCGAAGATATATCACCACGTTCCGTAAGGAACGCATCACTCAACAAAAAACGCACCTTTGTCAACAGACAAAAGTGCATTTTTTGTTGGTGCCGGTGACCGGGGTCGAACCGGTACGGTATCGCTACCACTGGATTTTGAGTCCAGCACGTCTGCCAATTCCATCACACCGGCACATAACGGGGTATATTATAAACCAACATTAATTAAAAATCAAGTATTTTTTTCAATTTTGCAAAGAGTCATATATAACTTTTGCAATTTTCTCTGCCATCTGATCAATATTCTCGTCAAAAGCAGCGTTATCCTCTTCTGAAGTAATAAATCCGACCTCAAGAAGGATGGACGGCATATTTGTATTTGCGTTTATGTAGTAGTTATTCGCTGTTTTGTCACGGTAGCCGTTTTTCACTCCCCTGTCAGCAATTCCCATCACGGTACTCAGTTCACTTACAAGCGTTTTTGCCGTAGTTTTCTCATCATCTTTTTCTCTCTTTGATATCCACGCTTCTACGCCCGTCCCTGTGGGAGAGCTGTTTCTGTGTATTGCGACAAACAGGTCGCACCGCTTTTTGTTTGCTTTTTTGCATCTGTCTTTCAGCGAAACAGCCTCATCACTATCTCTTGTCAGGACGGTTTTCACTCCAAGTTCCTCAAGCTCTTCGCTGACCTTCAGTGTAAGAGTAAGATTATCGTCTTTTTCGTATCTCTGTCCGTCGGCGGACACCGCACCCACATCATCACCGCCGTGACCTGCATCAAGACATACAATAATCTCATTGTCATAGTGCTTTTCGACGGTATCAGACAACATCTTGACCGCCACAAGAAAGCTTACGAAAACAAGCACAACTGCCACAATTACGGCAATATCCGTCTTTTTAAGACGACTAAAATCAGGATTAAAATTTATTTTCAATTTCTTGCCTCTTTTCAACTGCACGTTTTGTGTTTTGATTATACCACACACGTATAAATTACGCAAACAAGATTGACTTTAGAATATAATTGAGTTAAAATATTTTCAATAAAAATGGAGGTTTTTACTATGTACAACACAGAATTCAAGCCCTGTCTTCGCGTTATGGTTGTCAGCGATATCCACATCAAAGACGAACATTCCGCAGAGAGAGAGCGTTTCGAAAAAGCTATCCGTGATGCTTACAGCATCGCAAAGAGTAATAAATATTATCAGAAGCTTGACGTAATCGGTATGGTCGGAGACTTTGCGGACGGTGGTACGCCCACACAGTTCAAGGCTGCAAGAGATATCGTCGATGCCAACGTTGACCTGAATGAGACACAGGTTATCGCTTCAATTGCAAGTCACGAGTTTATGCATGACGGTGTCGAAGCAGGTTATAAAAATTTCCGTGAGATTTTTGGCGGTGAGCCTGATACTCACGAAGTTGTAAACGGTTTCCATTTTGTTTCCATCACTCCGTCAAAGGGTTGTAACTACTACGATGACAAGAAGGAATGGATGGCACAGGAGCTTAAAAAAGCTGCTGAAGATGACAGAAAGAAGCCCATTTTCGTTTTCCAGCATCCGCACAACTCAGGTACTGTTTACGGCAGCATCCTCTGGGGAGAAGATGACCTCATTCCCATCTATATGCACTATCCGCAGATCCTTCACTTCTCAGGACACTCACACGCTCCGATCAATGATCCGCGTTCCATCCATCAGCAGCACTTCACATCACTCGGCACAGGTACACTCAGCTACTTTGAGCTTGACGAGTTTGATAAAATCTACAGCACCATCCCCGCAAACAAAGAGGAAGCCGCTCAGATGCTTATAGTCGAAGTTGATGAAGATAACCGTGTACGTATTTATCCGTATGACGTACTCACAGGCAATTTTTTCCCGTATGTATGGGAGATCGACACACCGTCTGATCCGTCTACATTCAAGTACACAGGTGAAAGATATAAGACAACTGCTGCACCGAGCTTCAATGAAGGCGAAGTTCCGATGATTTCTGATATCACGGATACATCATTCAGAGTCGACTTTAAGCAGGGTATCCCCGCTGAGGGTGACAAATACATAAACAGCTACGATATCATCGTCAAAAACGCTGAAAACGAAATCATAAGACAGTACAGTATATGGTCTGAGTACTATTTTTATGATATGCCCGAAACTCTCGGTATAGATGTCAAGGATCTCGATCCTGACAGCGACTATACCGTCGAGGTAAGAGCAAACAGTTTTTGGATGACATCTTCAAAAGAAAATATTAAAACAACTGTTCATACAAAATAATCACCGGCGGTGATGTAATTGGCTAAAATCAAAGAGTTTTTAAAACGTAAGGATATTGAATTTTCTTTGAAACGTTACGGAATAGATGCTCTTGGTGCAATGGCACAGGGTCTTTTCGCTTCGCTTCTCGTAGGAACTATCCTTTCAACTATCGGAAAACAGTTCTCAATAGATTTTCTTGTAGAAATAGGTAATTTCGCCTCCGCAGTAAAAGGAAGTGCAATGGCTATCGCTATCGGTTACGCACTTAAAGCTCCTCCTCTTGTTCTCTTTTCTCTCGCTGCCGTCGGTTACTCAGCCGACACTCTCGGCGGTGCCGGAGGACCTCTCGCCGTGCTTTTCATAGCGATTATCGCCGCTGAAATCGGTAAGGCTGTAAGCAAAGAAACCAAGCTTGATATTCTCGTGACACCTGTTACAACCATAATCGTAGGCTGCGGTCTGTCTATGCTTTGTGCAGGATATATCGGAACAGCGGCAAGTGCTGTCGGAAATGCTATAATGTGGGCAACTGAGCTTCACCCGTTCCTTATGGGTATGATCGTATCTGCTATAGTAGGTATTGCGCTGACATTGCCAATCAGTAGTGCGGCAATCTGCGGTGCACTTTCCCTCACAGGTCTTGCGGGCGGTGCCGCGGTAGCAGGTTGTTGTGCTCAGATGGTCGGCTTTGCGGTAATGAGCTTCAAGGAAAACAAATGGGGCGGTCTCGTTTCTCAGGGACTTGGCACGAGTATGCTTCAGATGGGTAACATCGTTAAAAATCCCCGCATTTGGATACCGCCTACCCTCGCCTCTATTATCACAGGACCGATTGCAACATGCGTATTCAAGCTTCAGATGAACGGTACAGCAATTTCTTCAGGCATGGGTACTTGTGGTCTTGTGGGACAAATTGGCGTTTACACAGGTTGGATAAACGATATAGCTGCAGGCACAAAAGAAGCCATAACAGCTTTTGATTGGATCGGTCTTATCGCAATCAGCTTTGTGCTCCCTGCGATCCTTTCAGTCATTTTCTGCGAAATCCTTCGCAAAATCGGATGGATTAAAGAAAATGACCTGAAGCTGGGACTTTGATACACAATACACCGTATAACAAAAAACACTGACTTCGTTGTGTAAACGGGTCAGTGTTTTTTTGAATCAGAGGCAATTTTAAAAACGGATCTGTGATATATTAAATTAAATCTACGATTCCGCATTAATAGTGTCGACAAACCCGAATTTTAACATTCTGTAAATTGTCAGAAACTACATCCGAAATCATGCTTTTCATACTTGATTTTACCTCCGGGATATTGTATATTTATAATATATGTATAATGAGGAAGTTTTGTGATGAAAAAGACATTAAATAAAATTCCTGCCCTGCCTGTTTCGCATCAGGTTCTGTGGTGGGTGTGCAGAGGACTCATCCTCATATGGGGTACGGTAATGCTCTTTTCGGGCTACACTACAGAGTTTCTCGAAGCTGTTTTCGGAATAATATTCACACATCTGTGGGATCTTTTCCAACTTCTCGGCGGAAAGACATTTATCACGCAGATCCCCTACCGTCTGCAGACAATGCTTAACATACTTCTGTGCTTTGCGATCGTCGTCGGCACTACTATCAATAAGTTCACTACGCTTGACTTTATCGATATTCCCGAACACTTTATGTCAGGTTACCTCGCTACGGCAGGCGGATATGAGTTAGCTATAATCCTTCAGGGTAAACGTCCTAAGGACAAGACCCTCAGCCCTGCTCTGGCGGCGATGTTCGCCTTCTCTTTCGGTGTCACGCTATTAGTCGGATGGGAGTTTTACGAGTTCACAATGGACAGACTCTACGGCCTCAATCTTCAGCGTTCCGTTTTCGACTCTGAGGTAGGACTCATCGACACGATGGTTGACCTGATCGTAGGTGCTGCAGGTTCACTTTTGAGTATGTTTGTGACAGCATTCAGTAAGAAAAAGAAAGGTTCGGATAAAAATGAACACTAAGACCATCAGAACCATAGCCCTTGTACTCGCAGGACTGTTATTCTTCGGTTCAATTTTCGGTGCAGTATTGAGCATCTTTATGTGATTAAATTATTAAGAAAGGACGGTGAGTGTTTCCGTGACTAAACTCAAAAAAAGTATGGCTTTAATGCTTGCGATAGTTATGATTTTCGGATTCACTCTCTCAGTATCAGCTTATCAGGATGCTTACCCGAACACTCATCGTAACACGGGTAAAAATATAGCTGACCTCATCGCTGTGGCAAAGACACAGATCGGATACGCTGAACTTAATCCTTCATCAGGAGAAGTTCTTGATCCCGAATCGCAAATTGCAGGTTACACAAAATACGGTGCCTCATTCGGATATTCCACAGGCGAATGGTGTGCTTATTTCGTTTCGTGGTGTGCAAGAAATGCAGGTATATCCACATCGGTCGTTCCTCGACTCGGCAACTGTGCTGCCTCCGTTGAGTGGTATAAAAAACACTCCGTATACCGCCCTGCAAATTCGGGTTACGTACCGAAAGCAGGCGACATTGTTTTCTTTAACTGGTCAGGCGGAGCTACAGCAAAACACGTCGGTATCGTGACAGGTGTCAGCGGTAATAACGTTTATACCATTGAAGGTAATACAGGACCCGGCAGAGGTAACCGTTGCATGGCTAAAACGAGAAGCCGTTCCGCAGGTTATATCGTCGGATACGGTGTACCCGCATACAATGATGCAGGAAGCCACAATGAATCATATTCATTTTCCGACTCTGTTAAATATGCAAAACTCGCAGTAGTAACTACTACCGCAACCGAGATCACCGCTACAAACGCTATGCTTCACGGTTCAGTTACCAACAGTGGAAGATTCAGAATTTCTTCGGCAGGATTTTTCTTCGGTACTGATAAGGCTAAGCTTGCAAAACATTCTGTTCTCTCTTCTACCACATCACCTGAGTTTCATCTGGAAATGGATGTCGCTTCAAAGGTCGGTGAACTGACTCCCAACACCACTTACTACTATCAGACTTATGTTAACATCGACGGGAAGGATTACCTTGGTCCGATGTACGCTGTAGTCACCGTTAATGACAAGCCTCAGCAGCTTTTGCTCAGTGAAATCTCAGCTAACGTCGGTGTCGGTCAGACGACAGTCATAACCGCTACCACCTTCCCCTACGGCTCTGTCAGCAAGGGTATCACATGGGTATCAGCAGATGAAAGCATTGCCACTGTCACAAACGATGGCACAGTAAAGGGAATCAGTTACGGTACAGTTAAGCTCACGGCTACAACAGCTTACGGCCCCGTAAGTGCTGACTGTAACATTACAGTACTTATTCCTACCCCTGAAAATGTCAGTCTCAGTAACAAATCCGAAAACAACATCACACTTAAATGGGACGCTGTCGAGGGTGCAAAAGGCTACATAATTTACCGTAACACGGAAATGGATTCAGAGCCATACAAATTTGCGGAAGTCGACGCTTCAGTAACTGAGTTTGAAGATACATCTGTAACACCCGGTGAGAAGTATTTCTATCGCGTTAAGACACTTGCCGCTGAAGAAGAGTATAACAGCGACCTTTCATCTGCTATATACTCTACCGCAAAACTCAGCGTACCTGAGAATATTAAATCTGAACGTGACGGAGTGTGGATAGACGTGACCTGGGACGAGGTAAACGGGGCTACGGGATATCTCGTTTACAGATCCACTTCTCCCGACGGACTTTATACAAACATAGGTAAGGCGTATTCAAACAAGTACATTGACCGCACAGTAATGTCCGCTCAGATGTACTACTACAAGATCGTCGCAGACAACGGTAATGAACGCACTCACAGCGACTTTTCTGAAGTAACTTCAACGAGAGCTAAATTTGTCTCCTCTTCAATACAGAAAGAGGATACCATGCTTTCATCGATGAAGCCTGTTCCGGTTGAGGACAATGATACAAGAGTTTTACGCTCACGTACGGATCTTTTTGTTACTACATTTTAAGTTTTAAGGAGGGCACAAATGTGTCCTCTTTTTAGGTGATAAGATGAAAAAGATTAAAACGGCAGATATTGCCTCGATTTCTCTATGCACAGCTTTGATTTGTGTCTGCTCATGGATCCAGGTTCCGTATGTTGTTCCGTTCACCCTGCAGACGTTTGCCGTATTCTTTGCAGCAATGACTTTCGGAGCAAAAAAAGGACTAATATCCACAGTCATATATATTATGCTCGGTGTAGTCGGTGTTCCTGTCTTTTCAGGCTTTCAGAGCGGTATAGCCTCTTTGGCAGGTGCGACGGGAGGTTTTATACTCGGATTCATACCTGCCGTAATAACTGTCGGTTTCTGCTCAAAAAAATTTGGCAAAGGTGTACTTGCATCTGTTATTTATTGCACACTAGCCCTTATGCTGTGCTACGCCTTGGGAGTGCTGTGGTACGCATTCGTATACGGTGGTGGAAACATTCTGAGTTCCTTTTACGTGTGTGTACTCCCCTTTCTGTTGCCTGATGCAGCAAAAATTTTCCTTGCAATAATCATTTCAAAGAGAATATCAAAAGTAATAAGATAATGCGGAAGAAGCTTGTGCCTCTCCCGCATTTTGTTTATATATATTTATTTTCCCTTTAATTAATTATCAATACCATATCCAGCCAAAGAGCACGATAACGATAATCCACTGCCACCATGAGTAGGAGACATCGATGT
>JAGBFD010000128.1 GCA_017936645.1 Clostridia bacterium | reverse complement strand
TTTATACTAATTAAAATGTGATTTTTTCCTGAATATATTCACAAAGTTTATCGATAGCGATACGTTCCTGAGCCATTGTGTCACGGTCACGGATTGTTACGCAACCGTCTTCAACAGAGTCAAAGTCGTATGTGATGCAGAACGGTGTACCGATTTCATCCTGACGGCGGTAACGCTTACCGATTGAACCTGCATCGTCAAACTCAACCATAAATCTCTTTGCAAGCATTGCATAAACTTCCTCAGCCTGTTCGTTGAGCTTCTTTGAAAGCGGAAGCACGGCAGCCTTGACAGGAGCAAGTGCAGGGTGGAAACGAAGCACAACTCTTGTGTCGCCTTTCTCTTCATCGACAACTTCTTCGTCATAAGCATCGCAAAGGAAAGCAAGAGTAACACGGTCTGCACCGAGTGACGGCTCGATAACGTAGGGAAGATACTTCTCGTTTGTCGTCTGATCAAAGTACTCAAGGCTTTTGCCTGATGTGTTCTGATGCTGAGTGAGGTCAAAGTCTGTTCTTGAAGCAACGCCCCAAAGCTCACCCCAACCGAAGGGGAAGAGAAATTCAAAGTCTGTAGTTGCATTTGAATAGTGAGAAAGCTCTTTCTGTTCGTGGTCACGAAGTCGAAGATTTTCTTCCTTGATGCCGAGTGAAAGAAGCCACTTATGGCAGTAGTCTTTCCAATATGCAAACCAATTAAGCTCAGTTCCGGGTTTGCAGAAGAATTCAAGCTCCATCTGTTCAAATTCACGTGTACGGAAAATAAAGTTACCCGGTGTGATTTCATTACGGAATGACTTTCCTATCTGACAAACACCGAAAGGAACTTTACGTCGTGTTGTACGCTGAACGTTCTGGAAGTTTACGAAAATACCCTGAGCTGTTTCGGGACGGAGATAAATCTCGTTCTTTGCATCTTCGGTAACACCCTGGAAAGTCTTGAACATAAGGTTAAACTTACGGATGTCCGTGAAGTTAGCTGAGCCGCAATCAGGACAAACAATACCGTTATCCGTGATGTATTTGCTCATTTCCTCAAAGCTCCAGCCTGCCGGATTAACACCTGTATCTTCAATGAGTTTGTCAGCTCTGTGACGGGTTTTACAGTCTTTACAGTCCATAAGGGGATCCGAGAAACCGCCTACGTGACCTGATGCAACCCAGATCTGCGGATTCATAAGGATAGCAGAGTCAAGACCTACGTTGTACGGGTTTTCCTGAACGAATTTCTGCCACCAAGCGCGTTTGACATTATTTTTGAATTCGACACCGAGAGGGCCGAAGTCCCAGGAGTTTGAAAGACCGCCGTAAATCTCACTTCCTGAGTAGACAAAGCCTCTGCCTTTGCAAAGGGCAACGATTTTTTCCATTGTTTTTTCTGTGTTGGAAAGCATAAAACCAATTCTCCCTCATTATATATTAATTCAATATTAAGCTATTATAGATTATAATAAAATTTGCAAAAACTGTCAATAAACAAAGTATATGAATAACAGATTATTACAGTTAAATTTTGTAGTGAAATTGTTATTGTTTTGTCAATTCGGAAAGAAAAGTCGATAGGATAAATATGAAGAACGTACAAACCGAGCAAAAATAAGAGGTTCTGCAGAAAATTAAGTCTGCAGAACCTCTTGTTTGTATATAGTTTTATATATATGTCGCTTTTTTGTGTCCCGTTTGTAAGGAGTAAAAAATCGTTCTTAAGTTTGTTTTTGCCTGTGGAGTTACTGCAACAGACATAGCACTCCGATGAGGAAAAGATACCTGTGATTATTAAAATCAGCTTTTATTTTATTTATCACTTTTTCACTCTCAAAGCATATGAGTACGAGAAACAGGAAGAAAGAGACGAGGAAAAGACTGAAAAATGACCAACCGTAATTCATGGTAAAAATAACCGATAAGGCAACATCCAGAACAAGAGCGACGATAACAGGGATATTAATATTTATATTGCTTCTGATCAGTTTTACCATAAGGTAAATGATAAAAAATATAAAGCCGAAAAGGTTTTTGTATTGTGTGAATAAATAGTCTAAGTTTTCTGTGATACGGACGCTGTTTTTGAAAATGACATAGATGCAGAACGCAAGACAAACAGCACTTGTGACAGTTGAAATTATGATTACTGTTTTTAAGTCGAGTTTACCGTGTTCATTATCTTTAGTTTTTTTCTTTTTACCTTTTGAGGATTTTTTCTTGTGACTGTCCGTATCAATGATGAGTTTCAGCTTTGTAACAGAAAACATTAAAAGCAAAAAGCAGTAAGCCGAAGCAACTCTGAGATCAAGCAAGCAAATCAGCGGGGCTGCAAAAATGGAGTACGGCAGTTTTTTAGAATCTGTTAAGGCGAAAACTGCAGCAAGGAAAACAGCGACTGCAGCAGCAGTCATAAGCTGACGATTGTTTTCGTGTACTCTGTTGAAGCATTGGTAGAAAGTCTGATAGCAAACGGCAAAGACGCAGAAAGCTGTAGCAGTACGTTCTTTTATCCTTTTATCGTCCATGATTCTGTCTGCAAAGAACAGAGGAATTGCCGTAAACACAAAGAAAACCAAAGTGTAGTACGAAGCACTTCGCAAAGACAGAATGAGGGAGACAAACGCGAATGAGGCGATAGCGATGAGTCTGTGTTTTTTACTTATATCTGTCAAAACCTCACCCCCGAAAGTACAATCCTTGCAATTGAAAAACCGACAATGGCAAAAACAGCTTTATTTTTGCCGATTTTCGCGATTATTTCATCGTGACATTCACTGAAAACGGAATCCTTTTCTTTGATGAAAAACAGCAGAATCAGAAGAGAAGCAAGAAGAAAATGCAAAGAAAATCTGTCTGTATCCGTAGAAAGAAGCAGATTTATAATCATAAAAACAAATGTTGACAGACAGCATAAAAAGGTGAATTTTTCAAGTGGTTTTTTGCTCTTTTTCAAAGCACTTACTACAAGGCAGAAAAACGGCACAGCTGAAAGCGTGTTGCTGATTATAAAATAAATGTTGTTTTTTATTGCAGATGCATCTCCTGCTGTAAACATATCGAAGTTGTACTTGATATATCCGGAAAATCCGCTGTATTTTTCCACTTCGGGAAGCTCCCAGAAAAACGCTGAGCGTAAGTAATACTCATCAAATGTGTTGCCCTGCGAATCAAGTCTTCCACGGGCAAATTCAACCATCAGATCTGATGTCATTTTCATGGTACTGTCACCGACAATGAGAAAGTAAAATGTGGCGGCACCGACGACGAGAGCACATACGGCAATATAAATAAAGTTTGAAACATTTGATTTTTTTACAAACTGATAGAAAACGGCTATTGCCATTACGGGGAGATATGTTGTCGCAAAAAGCTCATAAATACCGAGCGATATGACACAGAAAAGAGGAACGAGCCAACGCCAGCCTTTTTTGTCGACAAGGCAAAGAGACGAAAGCACGAAAGCGAACCAGAAAAGATCAAGTGTTCCGAGGAATCGCAGTATCGCAAGCATCACGGGTGATATTACTATAAAAAATGCATAGACTCCTATAGTATCGTATTTTGTATTTTTAAGGCAGTTGTTGATAAAAATACTTAAAATCAGACAGGAGAAAACATACACACACATTAGAATCCGTATCAGGTTAACTGTGCCGAGAGTATCCCCGAAAAACAAAGAAAAAACGGAACCGACAAGCAGTCTGGAGCAGAATCCGCAGTCGTAGTTGATAACATAAAGAGGATAGTAGTAGTTATCGATATAATGAATAATATCTTTTTTCACAAGATACATAAACGATACAAGCATCATCATGCCAAAGGTGATGAAAAATATTTTATTGTCTTTAATCCATTTCGAAGCGTTCATAATTCACCAACCGAAAAAATAATTAAAACCATTATACTACACAAATTCTAAAAAGTAAACAAGAAGGAGCACATCAACGATGCGCTCCTTAAAATCAGAGAATATAAATTGTAACGCTTCTTCTGCCGAAAGCGTACATTGAAGATTCGCTCGGGAAGTAAAGGTCACAGAGCGTCTCTCTGCTTCCGGTCCACTTGATGAATCCGCCTGTGTCTTCCGCTGAGGCATAACCGTAGACATATTTACCGTCATTTGAAACGATCCACATTTTCGTGCCGTAAGGGATTTCTCTCGGGTCAACAGCGATGTAACCGGGACGTACTCTCTTACCTGTCGCTGTGTGTGTACCGCAAGCGTAAGCAGATGCAGTACCTACGATCTTTCTCTTATAAGAAACAGGTACGTTTCCGTCAAACTGAAGTGATGACGGGGGTGTGAGTGTAGAGATAGTCTTTTTGCCGTTGGGGAGTACGTATCCGCCACCTGCGACAGCTCCTACACGCTTCTTTGTACCTACAATTTTCACTTCGTTTACAGGTTCCTGATCAACAACTGAGCTGATTGCAGCAGACTCAACGAGGACACCGTCAACATACTTGTCTTCGTAGGTGATTGTTTTTTGCCCTTTGACACCTTTTGTTTCGATTTTAGCCTGATCAGTATACATTGAGGCTGAAGTCTTTTTGATCGTTTTGTAATCAGCTTCAACGGTTTCACTTCTTGTCTTGAACTCAACTCGTGTAATCTTGACGAGCATATCAGCCTCAAGAGCTGTGTCAAGCGGTTTTGAGATGATGTCATCATCGTCAATTGTAATAACTGCCTTGTCAAGAGCATCACTTACTGAACCGCCTGCAATTTTAACATCGAAGGTTTCACCGTCAGCGAGGATTTTTACATTAAATGCACGTGAGATTATGATTTCGGGATGTGCGGAAATGCTGTCATCAAGAGAGCAGTTGAGCTCGTCACCTTCATCGATTGTGAATGAGTTCTGCAGAAGAGCAAGACCTACTGTACCGTTACCGATGCATTCTACGGGTTCACCACCGTTGTCGATTACTGTAAAGCTGTAAGCCTTATAAACTTTGATTACAGAACCGCCGTTTTCAAAACCTGAAAGGTCAACGATGTCATTTTCACCGATTTCAACACCGACCTGTGCGAGAATCTCTTCGGCGGTGTCACGCATGGTGATGACCTGCGTAGTTTTGCCGTCGATTTCCAGTGTGACTGTGTCAGAGTTGGCAGCGGCAGCGTAAATCGTAGCAGAGCAAAGGACTGCAATTACCACGATCATAATAAGCTTTGCTTTGGACTTTGCCAAAACGGTGCCAATCTTTTTAATGGTATCCATAAAATAAACTCCTTTTCTTTTACGCTGATAATCAGCTTTGGCGCAGAAATAAAACAAAATAATATGGGGCATTTGGCGCCAACGTTGCCCATTATAGGAAAGTGAATTGTTTTTGTCAAATTTTCAACAGCAGAAATTTTGTGCATTATGCTTATGTTTTTTTGCATAAAAAAGAAAAAATACAAAAAAAATCAAGCAAAAATATTCTAAATAAGAAAAAATATCACACACCTTTGTGCAAATTGCGAAAAGTTACAAAAAGTTACAAAAGCGATATAAATTTGTAACTTTTGTAATATCATACGTATTTTACCTTGATTTTATGATAAATTGATTGAAGTACATCCGAATTTATGATACAATATAGAGGTATAATTCTTTCACTGAGGTGATATTTTGGCAAAGAAGAAAGAAAATATAAGAAACTTTTCTATCATAGCTCATATTGACCACGGCAAGTCAACTCTTGCGGACCGTTTGCTTGAGAAAACTGAATCCGTTGCGGTCAGAGATATGACAGAGCAGCTTCTTGATGATATGGACCTTGAGAGGGAGAGAGGTATAACTATCAAGGCTCATGCCGTAAAGCTTAATTACAAAGCTAAAGACGGTGAGGAATATGAGCTTAACCTTATTGATACTCCCGGCCATGTAGACTTCAACTACGAGGTTTCACGGTCACTTGCGGCCTGTGAGGGTGCAGTGCTTATCGTAGATGCTTCGCAGGGTGTTGAGGCACAGACGCTTGCAAACACATATCTGGCACTCGACCACGATCTTGAAATCGTACCCGTTATCAATAAAATTGATCTTCCTGCTGCTGATCCTGAGAGAGTAGCGGCAGAGGTTGAGGACGTTATCGGACTTGAGTGTATGGATGCTCCACGTGTTTCTGCCAAAACGGGCGAGAATATAGAAGCTGTGCTTGAAAAAATCGTCTCAGATATTCCTGCACCGCTTGATTCTGATGACTCGAAGCCGCTTCGTGCGCTTGTTTTTGACTCGGTATACGATAATTATAAAGGTGTTATTGTATATGTACGTGTTGTCGACGGCAAGATCAAAGCAGGAGATACTATGCGAATGATGGCGACAGGTGCAGAATTTACCGTTGTTGAGGTGGGTTATATGAGAGCTACTTCTATGGAATCGGCGAAGGAGCTTACTGCAGGTGAGGTCGGATATATTACCGCATCCATCAAAACTGTAGGCGATGCACGCGTGGGTGATACCGTCACGACTGCTGAATATCCTGCATCTGAGCCGCTTCCAGGTTACCGTAAGGTCAATCCTATGGTTTTCTGCGGTGTTTATCCTGCTGACGGGGCAGACTATGAAAATCTCCGTGATGCACTCGAAAAACTTCAGCTTAACGATGCTGCTCTCTCGTATGAACCTGAAACATCCGGTGCTCTCGGCTTCGGATTCAGATGTGGTTTCCTGGGACTTCTGCATCTTGAGATTATTCAGGAACGTCTTGAAAGAGAATATGATCTCGACCTCGTTACGACAATTCCGAGCGTTGTCTATAAGATTCATCTTACAGACGGTACGGTGCTTGAGATCGATAATCCCACCAATTATCCCGATCCCGCTTATATTGATTATAGCGAAGAGCCGATAACGAAGGCTAATATCTATGCCCCTAATGAGTACGTGGGTGCTATTATGGATTTGTGTCAGGAACGTCGCGGTGTTTTCAAGGATATGACTTACGTCACACCGGACAGAGTTGATATCGCTTATGAGCTTCCGCTTAATGAAATTATCTATGACTTCTTTGATGTTCTTAAGTCAAGAACCAAGGGTTACGCATCTTTTGACTATGAAATCAAAGGCTACGAACGTTCAAATCTCGTAAAGCTCGATGTTTTACTTAACGGAGATGCTGTAGATGCTCTTTCATTTATAATACATTCAGACAAAGCATACGGCAGAGCAAGAAAAATTGCTGAAAAGCTCAAGGAGCATATTCCGAGACAGATGTTTGAAATTCCTGTTCAGATTGCGATCGGCGGAAAGGTAATCGCACGTGAAACTATCAAGGCGATGAGAAAAGACGTTCTTGCAAAGTGTTACGGCGGTGACATCACAAGAAAGAAAAAGCTTCTTGAAAAGCAAAAGGAAGGTAAAAAACGTATGCGTCACTTCGGTACTGTAGAGGTTCCGCAGGAGGCATTTATGGCTGTCCTTAAGCTTGATGAATAAATAATCGGGACGGCAGGTGGTAAACTTGCCGTCTTTTTTTTGGTGAAGTTATGAAAAAAATCGGTTTATACATTCATATACCTTTTTGCAGGTCAAAGTGTCCGTACTGCGATTTTTATTCTATGCGTTCGGATTCACTCGGCTATGATGATTATACAGCCTGTGTGTTGGAAAGCTTGGAAGATTGGAACGAAAAAATTGGCAGAAAGGCTGATACGCTGTATCTTGGCGGTGGTACACCGTCTCTTATTGGCGGTAAAAATGTCGCAATGATCGTCAGAAGGGCAAAAGAATTGTTTGACGTAGACGGTGAAATAACCGTTGAGTGCAACCCTTCGGCGATAGATGACGATTTTTTTGAGACTGTAGCGAAAGCGTGGGTTAACCGTATTTCGTTAGGTATGCAGTCTGCCGTCGATTCTGAACGAAAAAAACTCGGCAGATCAGCTGACAGAGCAAGGATTACGGACTGTATCACAAATGCAAGAAAAGCAGGGATTGAAAATATAACTCTTGATATTATGCTTGGTGTACCCGGGCAGACTATGGAAAGTCTGAAGGAAAGCGTTGACTTTTGTCTTGAAAGCGGTGTGCCGCACATAAGTGCATATATGCTCAAGCTTGAAGAGGGTACATACTATTATTATAATGCAGAAAAGCTCAATCTGCCTGATGAGGATACTACAGCGGATATGTATCTTTTTCTGTCAGAGAAGTTGACTGAGAACGGTTTTGAACATTATGAGATATCAAACTTTGCAAAACCGGGATATGAAGGCAAACATAATCTGAAATATTGGAACGGTGAGGAATATCTCGGCATAGGTCCGTCGGCTCACTCGTTTATCGATGGGGATCGTTTTTTCTATCCGAGAGATATTAAATCTTTCAGCATAGGTGAAGAACCGATAGCAGACGGTACGGGCGGTGACGAGGAAGAATATATTATGCTTCGCTTAAGACTCAAGCAAGGACTGGTTTTTAAGGAGTATTATGAAAAATACCATAAAAATCTGTCCGACGAAGTGATCGAAAAGGCGAAACTCTTTGAAAAACAGGGGTTGGTTACTGTTAATGACACTTCAATTGCTCTTACGAGAGAGGGTTTTCTCTTGTCAAACACTATAATTTCTGAGCTGATTTACGTTTAATCTGCACAAAAGTTATTTTAATATATTGTATTTCGTTATTCGATGTGTTAGAATAACCTAAACTACCATAGGGAGGTATTTTTATGAGTTTTCCTGTTGCATTGCAGCTTTACTCTGTCCGTGATGCCATGGCGGAGGATTTTGCAGGCACAATAAAAAAAGTAAAAGAAATGGGTTATGACGGTGTTGAATTTGCGGGTCTTTTCGAGCAGAAACCTGCTGATATCAAAGCTTTACTTGCAGAAGTAGGTCTTACTCCGATCTCTGCACACGTTGCATATGACGAGCTTGCTGCCGATCCTGAAAAGGTGATTGCAGACTACGCTGAAATCGGCTGTAAGTATATCGCTATTCCGTATGCAGTTGAGGAAAGACGTCCGGGAGCAGAGCTTTTTGACGATACAGTTGAAGGAATCAGAAAGTTTGCTCAGATTGGCAAGAAATACGGAATCACTTTCCTTTATCACAACCACGACTTTGAGTTCAAAAAGGTTGGTGATGTTTACGGTCTTGACCTGCTTTACAGTACACTTTCAGCAGATGAGCTTCAGACAGAGCTTGATACGTGCTGGGTAAACGTAGGCGGTGAGGAACCAGCAGCATATGTCGAAAAGTATTCAGGCAGAGCGCCTGTCGTTCATCTCAAGGACTTCTATATGAGCGGCAAGGGTAAACCTGCAAAGCTTTATCAGCTTATCGGCATAGATGACGGCGCACAGGATGCAGAGGAAGAGGAGTCTTTCGGTTTCCGTCCCTGCGGCTACGGTGTTCAAAATTTCCCTGCAATTCTTGAGGCTTGTAAGAAAGCTGATACGAGTTGGGTTGTAGTTGAACAGGATCAGCCGTCATTAGGCAAAACACCCGTTGAATGTGCTCAGATGAGCATTGATTATATCAAAGAAATTAATAAATAAGGAGTTTTAATATGTCAGATTCAGTATTAAATCAATTCACACAGACTGTTGAAGAAGAAAAAGTAGACACAGGCAGACGCTTCAAGGTTGGTATCATCGGTACAGGTTGGATCGCTGAGTCTCACCTTGAGAGCTATCTCGATATGGACGATGTTGACATCGTTGCAATGGCTGACCTTATCCCGGGAAAGGCTGAAAAGTTTGCTAAGAGATATAATAAGGACGGCAGACTTGATAATGTTCGTTTCTATCCGAGCCACAAGGAACTCCTTGATGCAGAAACAGAACTTGACGCAGTAAGCGTATGTACATACAATATGACTCATGCAGAGTGTTCAATCTATGCTCTTAAAAAAGGTGTAAACGTTCTTCTTGAAAAGCCGATGTGCGTTACAACTGAAGAAGCAGTTGAGATCATGAAGGCTGAAAAGGAAAGCGGAAAGATCATCTCAATCGGTTTCCAGCCTCGTGGCGACGAGAATATGAAGATGGTAAGAAAGATCGTTCAGTCAGGTGAGCTTGGTGAGATCTATTATATCCAGACAGGTGGCGGCAGAAGACGCGGTGTGCCGAACGGTACATTCATCGAAAAGTCAACTGCAGGTATCGGTGCAATGGGTGATATCGGATGTTATTCACTTGATGTCGTTCTTAATGCTATCGACTATCCGAAGCCTCTTACAGTATCAGGTTATACATCAGCTTTCTTCGGTGCAAACCCGAAGTATAATAACCCTGCAGATGCAGCACGTTTCAACGTTGAAGATTTCGCAGCAGCTTTCGTTCGTCTTGAAGGCGGTATCATCCTTGACTTCCGCATTTCATGGGCAATGCATCCCGACACTCCGGGTGACACAATTATCTTCGGTAAGGAAGGTGCTTTGAGAATCCCGTCAACAGATTGTTGGAACGGCTCAATGTCAGGTCCGATGACAATTTATCACGACGTTGCAGGCGAGCAGGTGGAAACAGTAGTTCCTCTCATTGAAAACAAGGGTAAGGGTCTCTTCTACAAGAAGTGCCGTTCATTCCTTGAAGCTATTGCAAACGGTGATCCGGCTCCGATCCCGACAAGTCAGATTCTTTACAATCAGGCAATAATTGACCATATCGTTAAGTCAGCTGAGCTTGGCAAAGAAATCGAAGTTGTTATCCCTGAAATCTGATCTTAATACAAAAAGACCGTCGGAAATCCCGACGGTCTTAAATTTTAAGCTGAAGAGAAAAAATAAAGGAGTGGATTTACCACTCCTTTGATTTATGCTGTTTTTTCTTTTTTAGCGTCGTACTCGTCTTTGAGTTTATCAAATTCAGCTTTGATTTCCTCTACAGCAGCGAGGTCATATTTTTTAATACCGAACTTTTCTACGAAAACTTCGTAAGGTACGCTGTCGATGTAGCACTGCTTATATTTAACGGGCTTCTGCTTGAACTTGATGACAACATTGATTCCTAACAGAATTACGAAAGCTGCGATAACACAGTAAGCACCCCAGCTTACTCCGCCTTCAACCAAACCGGGAAGGATAGGTGTGATATTTGAAATAAACATATTGTAGCACACGATTGAAGCAACTGTTGAAATGATGCCAAGTGAAGCGAGGATTACATTTCTTATAAAGCCCTTAGGTGAGCTTGAGAGGATACTCAGAACGAGGCTGAGCAATGCACACAATGCTGCGAGGACAATAGTCACAGCAGAAACAAGAAGGAATATGAATGCTTTTCCGAGAAGAGGTGAACCTAAAATTCCGAACAAGCCGTCAAAGTCCATAGCTGAAACCTTGTTATAAATCTCAAGAGCGTTGAAAGTTACGCTTTCATCAAAGAAAGGACCGACTGTATGAAGTGTAGCTAAAGGAAGGAAGAGTGTTCCGACAACGAGAAGGATGAGAACGAGACGAACGATTGAAAGAGGTGAACCGATCGTAGCGTTCTTGAGTCTGTCGATTCTCTTCTGCGTCTTAGCGTGTTCAAGCTCTGCGTTGATAGCGTCGACCTCAAGTCTTTCTTCAATTTTATAGTACAAAAGATTTACTCCGCAATTCGGACATGTGGGTTTGATATTAGTGATACCGAGCTTTTTGCCGCACTTAGGACAATTTGCCATAAGGATTCCTCCTATTTGTTAATAAAGACATTTTAACATATATTTTTATATAAATCAAGAACCTTTTAACTAATTTGCATAGAATTTCCGTTTTTTATATAAAGCCACCGTCAACACCGAGTATCTGACCTGTGATAAAACCGCTGTCTCTCTCAGCAAAAAATTTTACAGCCTTAGCCACTTCTTCCGGTGAACCGATCCTGCCGACAGGTGTTTCGTCTTTCAGACAGTCCATCGTTTCACTGTCGAAACCTTTGTTCATAGGTGTGTCTATGACACCGGGAGCGATGCAGTTTACCGTTATGCCCGAAGGTGCGACTTCACGTGCAAGAGCTTTTGTCATACCAATTACTGCAGCTTTTGATGCGGAGTAATGCACTTCACACGATGCTCCGGCAACACCCCACATAGAAGAAATATTGATGATTCTTCCGTATTTGTTATGTATCATATGCGGTAAAGCTCTCTGACAGCAGTTAAAAACGCTTTTTACGTTGCAGTCAAACATTTTGTCGTAGTCCTGCATAGTGATGTCCGTGAAAAGCTTCTGCTGTGCGATACCTGCGTTATTTACAAGGATGTCCACACCGCCGAAAGCTTTTTCAACTTCAGAAAAGAGAAAATCAACTTCATCAGCCTTTGAAACGTCAGCCCTGACTGTGATTACGCCGCATCCGTTTTCTTTAAGCATATTGCAAAGTGCGGAAGCTTCCGCCTTACTTGTGTTGTAGTTTATGACGACATTATATCCTGAATCAGCAAAAAGCGCAGCTGTTGCTGCGCCGATGCCTCTTGCTGAACCTGTAATAAGGACAGTTTTCATTTTACATCCCACCTAAAGAAGAAGCGAAAGACTCTTCGTCAATCTTTGTGTAGCCTGTGAGATCGAAGATTGAATCGTCAACGGTACTCTTGAAATCGCCTATCTCAGAAATTGAAATGGTTTCACCGTCGATAACTTCCTGACGAACCCATTTCTTACCTTCAAAGTAGTACTTTGTTACGATTCCGTCAGATGACTTGTACTCTTCACAAGTATATGTTTTGTTGCCGTCCTTAACGGTAGTTGTTTTTACGTAAACCTGATCTTCTTTAGCTGTCGAATCCATAAGGTCTCCCATACCGAGATCTTCGCCTTCTGTCTCCATATACATCTTCATGCCCATGTAGTCAAAAGCAACGTAGCTCTTGCCGTTCATATTAAGAACCCTAAAATCGATACCGTTCATAGAAAGAGAAGCACCGAATCTCTCACCGTCCATAGTGATTGTTGTCGGGATTTCTGTATCTGTGCCGATAACTGTCATGCTCATGGTGAACTTCTTATCCTTGAGAGCTTTTATGATAACGTCATCACGAAGAGTAGTTTTCTTTGTTTCGGTACCTTCATCAAGAAGATCTTCAGGAGAAGCGTTGGGGTTGAAGTTTTCAAGATTTTCGACAGGATCCTTACTTGCAGTACCGCCTGAGGGCTTGTTTTTATCAGGAGCTGCAGTAGTGGTAGTGGTTGTGGTCGAAGTGATCGGATTGCCGTCCTTGTCCTTTTCGATAGGCTTTGTTACTTTGTTGCCTTCGTCGTCAAGAACATACTGACCGTTTGCACCTGTTACAAACTCAAAATCCTCACCCTCTTTTTCACCGCAAGCAGCGAAAGTGAAGAGAATCATCATAAGTGAAAGGATAATACATAAACTCTTTTTCATTTTTAAAACCTCCGTTAGTATGTTACACATATAGATTACATTATTTCAGGCATAAAATCAAGTGAAATATTTGTAAACATTTTGTTATTTATACTTTAACGGCCACTCAAAGATATGTTATTGACATTCTTCGTTTTAGGTTTATAATTTTCAGGAGGTGATTTATATGCAGGATATTTTTTGCCCGCTGAAGCTGACCGGTGTCGCTGCGCCGATCTGTACAGCATTGGGTCTTGAAAAACCGGAGAAAGCCGATGAACCCGTATCAGTCTTGAATGAACTTATTAAGAATAAGGATATTGACAGAGTTTTTATGTACAATCCCGATGCAGTAGCACTCTGGATTTTTGAAAAGTATACTGATCTTTTTGCTCCGGTTATGCTCAATTCTGACATAACCTTACCATTACAGACGGTTATGCCGAGCGTAACTCCCGTATGCTTCGGTACAATGTATACAGGTGCAGAGCCTGAGGTTCACGGTATACAGTCTTACACCAAACCTGTCATAAAGACAGATACGGTTTTTGACGTGCTTATAAGAAACGGAAAGAAGCCGTGCATTGTTTCTACAGGTAATGACAGTATGTCAAAAATCTTTCTTGAAAGAGAGATGGATTACTTTATTGTCGAAACTCCTGACGAGGCTAACGAAAAAGCACTTGAGCTTATCAAAGAAGATAAGTATGATATGATCTGTGTTTATAACGGTAACTATGACGGCAGAATGCACCGAGTAGGTCCTGAGGGTGAAGAGGCGATCAATGCTCTTGAACATAACATAAACGCTTACAAAACTTTCGCAAAGGCGATAGGTGAGAATTGGAAGGATCACAAAACCCTTCTCGGTTTTGCTCCCGATCACGGTTGCCACGAAATTGACGGTGAAGCGGGAAGCCACGGTCTTATGATGCCCGAAGATATGAATATCGTGCATTTTTACAAGGTGATTTGAATATATCATAGTCTGAAAGCGGCAGGAATCCCTGCCGCTTTTTGCATCTGTCAGAATCTTTTGCTGATTTTGTGTCTTACCGATAAAATAAAAAACACAGCGATCAACATATAATTTTTAACAATGCTATTGTCTTTTTTGTTAATTTGGTATATCATATTAGTTGTAAAATTTCTCCATCAAACAGGGGGTAAAATTATGAAAAAAAGTATTTTTTCAAAGTTGACAGCAGCCTTTGTTGCACTTACGCTCGTCTTTATGATCGGTGTACCTGCGTTTGCTGCACCCGATGCAGACGTTATGACAGCGTGTAAGGGTAACTGTGATCAGTGTCCGTCACTCGTTATTCCGGGTATCTTCCAGTCGGAAGTTTTCCTTTATGATGAAAACGGTGAGATTGCAGTAAATGCAGACGGTGAACAGTACTCAGGTCCGTTCTATCTTGAGTCAACTGCGGAAATTCTCAAAATCGCACTCAGCAAAGCTCTTGTGCCTCTTATTATGACACTTGTGCTTCAGCGTGACGTTGCTGATATGCTTGCAACTAATCTTGGTGAAGGCATCGGCGAAATTATTATGAAAAACATCAAGTGCGATGAAAACGGTAAGGTTATCAAGGACGTACGTGCTACAAAGTATAACACAAGCGTTGCTTACCTTTCAGAGCACGATAAGGAACATATCCTCGATGCAGTTCCTCTTCAGAAGTACATAGATATCGCAGGTGCGGATCATCTTTACTTCTTCTCTTACTTCTCACTCGGCAATATGATCGATACAGTAGAAGAACTTTATGACTACATTCAGCTTATCAAAGAGCAGACAGGTCACGATAAGATCAATATCGTTCCTATCAGCCAGGGCGGTTCACTTGCAAATCTTCTCCTTCAGATGTATAAGGACAAGGGCAGAGATATCTCAGAGGACATCAACAGAATAGTTTATGTCGTTCCTGCAAAGAACGGTTCGAGCATCGTAGGCGAAATCCTTGAGTACGGTCTTATCGATGATGATGAAGCTCTTTATGACTATATGATTCCGCGTCTTATGGACTACTCATGGAGCAGCTATCTTATCAACTTTGCAATCAGACTTTTCCCGAAAGCAGTACTCAATAACGTTCTTGATTCAGCTGTAGACGGTCTTATCGACGGCGGACTTAAGTACAGTACACTTATCTGGGGTCTTTGCCCGCAGGAAAATTATCCCGGTGCTGCAGAGAAGTATCTCAGCGATGATAATATGAAAGAAATCAGACGTCAGACGGATATATTCTACAACGCTCAGTGTAATGCTGATCAGAATATTCTTGACGCAATCGATTCAGGTGTTGAAGTTTTTGATATCTGCGGATACAACTATTCACTCTATGCACTTGTTGACTGTTGGGACGATGTAAATGCTGACGGTGTTATTCAACTTGAGTCGACTTCAATGGGTGCAGTAAGCTACGGTGTGGATGTTGAGCTTCCTGAGGGTTATGTTACTGAAAATCCCAACTGTACAAATCCTGATCACAACCACATTGATCCGCATAATATCGTAGATGCCCGTGCAGGTCTTCTTCCTGACCATACTTTCTATTTCTACAATCAGAACCACGAAAGAACAGGCGGTAACGACGTAGTTATGCAGCTTGCAGTTGAGCTCCTTACTAACGAAAACTTCAAAGACGTATATTCATACCCTGACAGATTCCCGCAGTTTAACACAGCAAGAGATACAAAGCATATCATTAACGATGTTAAACGAGCAAAGGATATAGATACATCCGTTCTTGCTCCCGAAGTTGCGGCTGAACTTGAAACAGCGATTGCACAGCTTGAAGCAGTACTTGCAGATACTATTGTCGATGCAGAAGCACTTGAAGCAGCAAAGCTTAATTTCTATATCGCAAGAGCACATGCAGAGGGTACGGAATATACACCTGACGAGGAAGAATATCCTATACTTACAAAGATTATGAAGATTGCAAACGATCTTGTTTATAAGTATTACGGTCCTCGTGGATGGTTTGATATAATGATCTGATGCAAAATAATATGAGAGGCAGTTAAAAAAAACTGCCTCTTTTTTTGAAAAATTTTACAAAAATGCTTGACAAAATTAAAAAATCACGTTATCATATTTACGGTTAGCGAGAGCTAACTGCGTTTTTGAATTATCGAGTTAGCGTAAGCTAACTGTTTAGGATACTCAGTAGAGGAGGACTTTGAATGAAAACACTCAAGGATATCAGAGTCGGTAAAAAGGCGAAAGTTGTCAAGGTTCACGGAACAGGGGCTCTCAAACGCAGAATTATGGATATGGGGATAACCAAAGGCGTTGAAATCTATGTCCGTAAGGTGGCACCGTTAGGTGATCCGATCGAGCTTAATCTGCGTGGCTATGAGCTTTCGCTGAGAAAGGCTGATGCTGAAATGGTAGAGGTAGAATAAACAGCAACAGGGGAATATCCTTTGTTTTTTTACAATATCGGTTAGCTTGAACTAACCGAAAGGAGAATGATTATGTCAATTAAAATTGCTCTTGCCGGTAACCCGAACTGCGGTAAGACTACATTGTTTAATGCTCTCACGGGCTCAAATCAGTATGTAGGCAACTGGCCGGGTGTTACCGTTGAGCACAAAGAGGGAACATATAAAAAGGATAAGGATGTTATAATCACGGATTTGCCGGGTATTTACTCTCTTTCTCCCTATACACTCGAAGAAGTGGTTGCGAGAGATTACCTCGTAGGTGAACGACCGGATGCGATTCTCAATATCGTTGACGGTACAAATATTGAGAGAAATCTTTATCTCACAACCCAGCTTATCGAATTGGGTATTCCCGTTGTAATTGCGATCAATATGATGGATATTGTGCGTAAAAACGGTGATAAGATTAATATAGAAATCCTTTCTCAGAAAATCGGATGTCCCGTTGTTGAGATATCGGCACTTAAAGGTGAGGGTATTCAGGAAGCTGCTGAGACGGCAATTGCGGCAGCGAAGACTGAAAGGAAAGAGCCGGAACATATTGCTCACATTTTCTCAGGTGCAGTAGAACACGCAATAGCTCACATCGAAGAAGCAACTGTTCATAATATGCCTGAAAATCAGCAGAGATGGTATGCGGTCAAGATTTTTGAGCGTGATGAAAAAGTGCTTGAAAAGCTGAATATTGACAAGAAAGTTCTTGAACATATAGAGTTTGATATCAAGGACGTAGAAAAGGAAATGGATGATGATGCTGAGAGTATTATTATCAATGACCGATATGTTTACATAGAAAAGATTATGCAGCTTTGCTGCAAGAAAAAGCACGCAGGCAAACTTACCGTTTCTGATAAGATAGATAAAATTGTTACAAACCGTATCCTTGCTCTCCCGATTTTTGTTATTATTATGTGGCTTGTTTACACAATTTCGATCGGAACGATAGGTGACTGGACAGTCGGATTTATGAACGACACTCTTTTCGGCGAGACGATCATTCCTGCTGTTACGACTGGGCTTGAGTCTCTCGGCTGTGCACCCTGGCTTGTCAGCCTCGTTGCTGACGGTGCAGTAGGCGGTGTGGGTGCTGTGCTCGGTTTCGTTCCGCAGATGGTTATTCTCTTCCTTCTTCTCTCTCTTCTTGAGGACTGCGGATATATGTCCCGAGTTGCCTTCATTATGGACCGTCTTTTCCGTAAATTCGGCCTTTCGGGTAAGAGCTTTATTCCGATGCTTGTTTCATCAGGTTGCGGTGTTCCGGGTGTTATGGCAAGCCGTACTATCGATCAGGATCGCGAACGTAAGATGACGATTATGACAACCTGCTTCATCCCTTGCGGTGCGAAGATGCCGATCGTCGGACTTATCGCTTCAGCACTTTTCGGAAACAGTCCGCTTATTGCGACTCTTGCATACTTTGTCGGTGTAGCTGCAGTCGTTGTCTCAGGTATCATACTTAAGAAAACAAAGATGTTTGCAGGTGAAGCGTCACCGTTTGTTATGGAGCTTCCTGCTTATCACGCTCCACTCCCGTCAAATATTTTACGTACAACGTGGGAACGCGGCTGGTCTTTTATCAAACGTGCAGGTACAGTTATCCTTGCTGCAAGTATTATCATCTGGGTTCTCAACAGTCTTTCTTTTGAAGGCGGTTTCCATTACATCACGGAAGCTGATGCGGGAAAATCAATTCTCGAAGTTATCGGTGGATTTATAGCAGTAATTTTCAAGCCACTCGGTTTCGGCACATGGCAGGCAGCTGTCGCAACTCTTCTCGGTCTTCTAGCAAAGGAAGAGGTTGTAGGTGTGTTCGGTTCTCTGTCATCAATGGCAGATGCAGACCTCGCATTCGAGCTTGTTGAAGGTGCTGATTCTTCCAGACTCGCAGTTATCGGTTACGAAATTTTCGGCGGAAGTAAGCTTGCAGGTTTCTCGTTTATGATGTTTAACCTTCTTTGTGCTCCTTGCTTTGCTGCTATGGGTGCAATCAGACGTGAAATGAATAATGCAAAGTGGACAGTCGGTGCTATCTCATATATGTGTGCCGTTGCATACTCGGCATCACTTATACTTTATCAGTTCGGTGCCTGGTTCATCGGTGAAGGTAACATCATCGGTACAGTTGCAGCTGCTATAGTTCTTGTGTTCATTTTATATATGCTTTTCAGAAAGAATAAGTACGAAACAAAACAGATTAAAATCAAGACAAAATAATTCGGAGGTGTTCTTATGAATGTGCCAACATTGATAGTTTTGTTGATTGTTGTAGCAGTGTTCGTAGGTATCATCGCTAAAGCAATCATAGATAAAAAGAAAGGTAAAAGTTCATGCTCATGCGGATGTTCCTGTTCAGGGTGCTCAATGAACGGAACTTGCCATCAATCCAAATAAAGCAAAAATGCAAGGTGTTTTCACCTTGCATTTTTGTTTATGAAATAGTTTTGAAGTTTTCACGTATTTCGTCTGTATCGCCTGTTGTCAGGTAGTAGCTGTACTCGAACGGAGTGTAGCTTTCAAGTGCCATATTACGTATAACCGCGATGTATGAGGTAGTGCCGTCAACCGAGGGGTCAGGGTTTGTTGTTGATTCTCTCATAAATACTCCGGAGAGGAATGTCGTTTCGCCAGGGACGTAAACGCCGATACCGAAGCTGTCGTCAAATTCTCCGATGAATCCTGCCCAGTTTTCCAATGAACGGAAATTCGGGTAACCTGCATCAGGCCAGAAAATCAGATCAGGCTCAACAGTGAGAGCTTCATCTGACCAAGGATTGTTTCCGCTGTAGTAGACAAATCTGTTGAAAGGTTCGATACAGTAGAAAGCAGGGATTTCCTGAGGACGCGGATTTGTAACATAACCGGAAAAATCAACAAATCTGCAGGAAACACGGACAACTTTGTTTTCAATCACATAGTTCGCTTCCATATATGACGGAGTGATAGATTCTTTGCTTTTTGCCCAGTCGAGGGGCTGACATTTGATGTAAATGGAATTTTCATCGTAACGAATATCAATGATCTTGCTGTTTTCATTAAACTGGTTACCGCCCTGAACAGGGTTGTAGTCCCAGACATTACCCATATAAGTACCGTTTTCGTATCCCTGTCCTGTAAATGAACCGTAATATGACTGCTGTACGAGTCTGCCTGTGTCGGCACGGTTGATAAGATTTACGTTTGAATTTACAACGGGTGCACCGTAACGCTCGCCTGCATTTGAATCAACGAAAATTCGTCCGTCCTTTTCAACGGCTTCAACATCAGAATTAAGGTCTTCCATATAGCTGAGTGCTCCGCCCCAAAGAAGGTTTACACCGATTTTATAATTTTCTGTCTGAATAAAAATATTTTCATCAGGGATTTCGCGGTTAAAAACTGAAAAACCGTCAATTCTGAATTTCGCAGTTTCTTTGCTAAGCGGTTCAAAAGAAATCGAGCAGATTGCATTTGCTTTTGTTCCTTCAAGCATATTGTCGATGAAAGAATAGAAGGTTTTGTTTTCACCCGGTTCCAGAAAGAAATTTTCTGCTTTCTCAACGGCACCGCAACGGTAGGTGAGGGTGCATCGGATATAAGCGTCCGAGCTGTATGCAATACCGTAGTAGTTGTACCAACTATGAGTGATATCTTTGAAATTGAGAGTTTTTTTGCCGTCAAGAGTGAGATAATCTTCAACGAAAGTTACCTCTTCATCAAAATAGATTTTTTCGCTTTCACCGTTTAAAAATACGCTTTCAGAGCTGAACGCACCAAGTGAAAGCTCAATGTCCTTGTCGTTCATAGAAGGAATAAAGCTTATGGGATAAGTGAAAAATCCGAGAATGAAGGAAAGAATAATGCTTAAAACTTTTCTTAATCCAATTAAAAACATAATAGTCACCTCTGTTAATTATACTATCATATTTTTAATTGTAAGGCAAATATTAATTTTTATATTGTATTTAATTTGTTTTTTTGATATTATATCAGTTAAAGGAAGGTGTTATTATGTTTGGTTTTATAGCAACGATAAAAGGTTTTCTTTCTGTTATCCTCACAGTACTGAACTTTTTAAGCTTCGGAATTTTTGGAGATTTTACCGCAGAAACAAAGCCTCTTTATGACGATTGCAAGGTTAATTTTGCAGTAATTTCTGACATTCATATGACAGAAGAAAAGGCGAGAGCAGATATGCTTCGTTTCGGTCTTCAGGATATGCAGGAGTCTGAAAGTCCTCTTGATGCGCTTATCTGCTCAGGTGATCTTACGGACCACGGCGAACCTGAAGAGTGGGCAAACCTTGAAAGTGCATTTGCAGACTACACTCCTGCGAAGAATATCATTCTTGCTCAGGGCAATCACGATACCTGGACGGGTGACGACGACTACGCTCTTTCAAGAGAACTTTTCATCGAGTATAATGAAAAAATTGCAGACCGTGAAATTGATGAGGTTTACTATTCGACAAAGATAAACGGTTACACATTCATCGTTCTCGGCAGTGAGTCGGATCATACATATGCAACCGTCAGCGACGAGCAGGTTGCCTGGCTTGAGGCGGAAATGGAAAAAGCATCGCAAGATGGATTGCCGATTTTCGTTATCAACCATTGGCCGATTAATGAAAGCCACGGACTTCCCGAAACGTGGGGCGATGACGAGCCAATGCCTGATGACGGCGGTATCGGTGACAAGTCTGACGAAGTAGAGGCTATTCTCAAGTCTTACGATAATGTGTTCTACATCACGGGACATATCCACAGCGGTTTTGTAAACGACTCTCAGACTGATGTTTACGGTTACGCAAGCGTTGAGTCTGACGGATCTTTCCACAGCATAAATCTTCCGCAATATATGTATCTTACGATCAGAGGAAGAATTGCAAACGGTACAGGTTTCACATTCGAAGTTTATGAGGATAAGGTTGAAATCCGTGCAAGAAGCTTCTCTGCAGGTGTATGGTACACAGATTACAACTGGTCATTTGACTTAGTTTAATTCAAAACGAAAAGCTGTTACGCTCTGAATGAGTGTAACAGCTTTTTTTACTGCTCTTCTTTGTATTTTTCTGCCTGAAGGTTAAACATATAAGCATACTTTCCGTTTTTAGCCATAAGCTCATCGTGAGTACCGCTTTCGACTATTTCACCGTTTTCAAGCATATAGATGACGTCTGCCATTACCGTCGTAGAAAGACGGTGAGAGATGAAAATAACGGTCTTATCCTTTGCGGCACGTGACATCGCTTCGTTCAGAGCATATTCTGAAACGGGATCGAGGTTGGCACTCGGCTCATCGAGAATTGCAAACGGACAATCCTTGTAGAATGCTCGTGCGACAGCAACCTTCTGAGCTTCACCGCCTGAAAGAGATACACCTTCATCGTCAAACTCACGCAGAAGAATTGAATCAACGCCGTTGTCGAGTTGCTTTGTGAAGCTGCTTTCTTTGAGAGCTTGAAGCACCTTGTCTTTGTCAGGGGTATCATTCATAGCGACATTTTCTCCGAGTGTCGCACCGAAGAGTGAGAAGTCCTGGAAAACTGCGGCATAGTTATCGTGATATGAACGAAGTGTCCAGTCTTTGATGTTTTTTCCGTCTACTGTGATCTTACCCTCAGTAACATCATAAAGGCGGAGGATGAGATTGGTAAGTGTAGTCTTACCCGCACCGTTATATCCTACGAGAGCAATTTTCTGATAAGGTTTTATCTCAAGGTTAATGTTTTTGAGAGTAGGCTTTTCGCATCCGGGATAGGTAAACGAAACATTTTCAAGCTTTATAGGGACGGGTTTGTCAAATTTCTTTACAATATCTCCGTCCTTGATCTTTTCCTCAGCTGCCATAAACTTCTTAAATTTTTCAACGTAAAGTCCATTTTCACGGACACTCAAAGCAAACCAGCTTGTCATCGCAAAAACGCTGTTGCTGACAGAGCTTACACCGTTGAATGTAGCTGCAAAACTGCCGAGCCCGATCTCTTTTGTAACGATCGCCTTGTATCCCATATAGATTGTTACACCAAGACAGATCAGCAGAGTCATCGGCAGACTTTCCTGACTGAAATAAAGAACCCACTGCTTTCTGAGAAATGGTGAAATAGTAAAAATCCGATCGACAAGGTTTTTTTGATAACGTCTTTCGATCATTTCACCTGCAGGGTTGAGTCGTAACTCTTTTGCATAATCCTGAAGATAGAAGACTCGGGAGAAATACATATTCTTACGGTCAAGAGGTGTCATCGCTTTTTTCTTTTCTACGTTGACTTTGGCTATAAGCCTTCCGACAGGCACCATAATTCCGACGCAAAGTGCAATAAAAATAAAGCACATGGGGTCAATGGTGACGATTACTGCCGTGATTGAAATGATGGAAACTATATGAGTGACAAAGTCCTGTGTACTTGAAAGAATGCTGTTCACACGGTCGCTCATAGTGTTCATCGCAAGAACAAAGTCATTGTAAAACTCAGGATCGTCGTAAGCCTGAAAGTCCATTTTTGCAGCTTTTTCATAAATCATAGAGTAAAGCTTGTAATTAAGCTTTTCAGCCTGCTGCGGACGGTACACCTCGTAGAATAAAGTGTTACCGAGGTTACCGAGTACGACTACCACCGCGAAAATTCCGCACGCTACGGCAATTCTGTACAAGGCGACTCCCTCTGTCACAACGTCGATAATGTATTTGAGCAGAACGACGTTTGAAAGAAGCCACGGGAGGTTCGAAAGAACGTCAAAAAACATAAGAGAGAAGAGGAGACCCGGAGAGTTTTTCATAACGAACTTCAGCATGAAAAGATAATTCCGGAAGCTGTGAGCTTTTTCAGCTTTTTTATTCTTCACTGTCGCTGACCTCCTCTCTGTATCCTGATGCCTGCAGAGTAAACATTCTGCAGTATTCACCGTCGAGAGTCATAAGTTCTTCATGAGTACCGTTTTCGATCAGTTCGCCGCCTGAGAATACGAGAATATTATCGCTTCTCGTAGCACTCGAAAGTCTGTGCGAAATGTAGATAACGGTTTTATTTTTTGTGCCTTCCATAAGGCTGTCATACATTTTACTTTCTGCCACGGGATCGAGAGCAGATGAAGGTTCGTCAAGTATAGCGACGTCAAAGTTCTTGGCAAACATTCTTGCGATTGTGACCTTCTGACTTTCACCGCCTGAGAGTGAAACACCTTCTTCATCAAATTCACGTGTAAGAATTGTGTTTTCCTGTTCGTCAAGAGTCAGGATTTTTTCGTAAACGCCGCTTTGTTTAAGTGCTTTTCGTGCGATAGAAATATTGCTTTCATTTACTTCGTCGATGAGTACGTTTTCAGCTACAGTCATCGCAAAAATTCTGTAATCCTGAAAAACACTTGCAAATTTCTGACGGTACCTGAGAAGGTCGTATTCTTTTATATTTACTCCGTTGTAGAGGATTTCGCCCTCGCCAACGTCGTAAAGACGCATCATAAGCTTTGAAAGGGTAGTTTTACCTGCACCGTTATGTCCTACTACGGCGATGCTTTCACCTTTGTTGATTTTAAAGGAGACATTTGTAAGAGTGTTTCGCTTGTTTCCGCTGTAGCAGAAAGATACGTTTCTGAATTCAAGGCTTTCAAATTCGCCCGGTTCAAGGTCACCACTCTGAATTTTAGTTTCGTAGGCGAGAAATTCTCTGAGATTCTGCACCCAAAGACAATGCTTTTGCTGCATTGTGAAATAGTGGGCAAGTTGATTTAATTTGTTTCTGCAGTTTGTGATTGCTGAGACGAGGACAGAAAACTCGGAAATAGGTATATCACCACGTACGATGAGACGGTAGCATCCGTAACCGAATCCGCCTGCGACGGGTATAACCTCGCCGAAAAAGTCGCTGAACATTTCAAGCACGGCGATACGCCAACCGAATTTTTTTATAAGCTTGATATTAGTATCGATAGCTTCTTTGAAACGACGGTTAACTACTTTGAAAATGCCTGTCGTTTTGATTTCCTTAGCAAAATCTTTGAGAAGAACGGTTCTCTTAGTATAGTCCTTCTGACGTTCGTACGGTGTCATTTCCTTCTCTTTTTGGAATTCGACACTGTTTCGCTTGATGCGGAAATACATAACGATGACAGGGCAGACGATTATAACAAGCAGAATCGGGTCGATATTGTAAAGATAAATTGCCAATGAGATGATACTTATGACAGAGCCGACGGTCCACGCAGAACCTTCGATGATACGCTTGTAGGCACCTTTCTCAACGACCCACGTAGCTCGGTTATAATTGTCGAAAAAGTCAGGGTTTTCATAGCAACCAAGCTCTACCTGCTGAGCTTTTTCGAAAATCATTTTGTTGAGATACCCTTCAAATTTGATTTCATATTTTTCTCTTACAGGATGAAAAACTATGTAGCTGAAAAGGTCGACAGCGAGTTTTCCGAAGATGATCAGACAGATCTTGATAACGAATTCGCGGAAGGTTCCGTTTCCCTCAATGATCGCGAGAGCTGTCTGAAGAAACATAACGTTAAAAACGACTGAATAGTATACGTTTTCGCTTATATATGCGAGATAAATAAGAATTGTGGCAACGGGTGCACTTTTAAAACTGCTTTTGAGCATAAACGCAGTATTTCTGAAAATGTGAGCCTTTGCTTTGAAATCTACAGCCCTCAAAGTCGAATCCTCCTTTGGGATTTTTAGTCAGTTAAAACAACCTGTCGTAACCGTTTGCCCAGATTTCGACAAGCTTTCTGTCCCATCTTCTCGGAATTGCGAGACAGGCAGCGGTTACAAGAGAAATCTTGTTGCCTGTGTTCACCATCTTTTTGAGAAGCTCTGTGTCTGCACAAGCCTGTTTTGCTTTAAGAAGGAGATCGTTGATATCAGTAAAGTCAATCTGATCATAGAAGCTTCCGAAGTCAGCAGTCAGAGTGACATTATAGTCATTCAGAATTCCCGAACCGAAGCAATAATTCAGATCATCCAGAGTGAATTTGAACATAAGGTTTTTAAGAATTTCAAGCGGGGCAAGACCTGTACCGAGGTGCTTGTAAAAAAGTACCTGATATCTCCACATAGCCTCAACGCCGAAGCCTTGTGTTTTATCGTTGATAACCGTTTCAGCGAGGATTCGTGCGGCTTTGAGTGAATTAGCAATACCTGAGCCTATAAGAGGTACTGTCATAAAAGCACAGTCACCGATTGCAGCATATCCGTCTGCAACCATAACTGAGAGGGGATGACGGACAGGGATTTCCACAAACTGACCGCCGCGTATGACTTCTGTACCGAGCTGCGGATTGTCAGCTCTGAGATACTCGGCAAAGCGGTCAGCCTCTTCCTGAGAAAAATCTTCAAATCTGCCGATAAGCAGGTCGGTGTGATCTTTTTCGGATGCAATCCACGAAATACCCTCAACACCTTCGGGACGGATGAGAACTTTGAATCTGTCAGCAACCTCTTCATCACTTGCCTTGTTATAAAAAGCACGGTAAATAGTGATCTTCTGCTGACGTGTAACATTTCTCTGAATCATAAGAGAAGACGGAAGTTTACTACGGATAGGGGAGTTCATACCGCAGGAGTCGATAATGAGATCTGCGAAAAAGTCACCCTTTGAAGTGCGGATACCTACTACACGGTTTCCTAACAAAATCGGCTTTTGAACCTCACACTCGTAAACTATTTTAACACCTTTATCCGAAGCATTTTTTATGAGATGATTATAGAGTTCTTTTCGTTCCATTTTGATCTCAAGCTTGTCGTGCGGAACGTGCTGACTGAGTTTGGTTACACCGTCAGGAGCGACGAAAGTCATATCTTCCTTGTATTCATATTTATCCTTGTCAGGCATATCGATTTTAGCTATCTTAAAAGCCTTAGGGTCGAAGATGTCAGTCCAATCGTAGCCGAGAGTACCTTCTTTCTTCGACTCATAAACAGTAACATTGTATCCTGCCTCTGCAAGAAGAGCGGCAGCAGCGATACCACCGTGACCGAGACCTGCAACGATAATTTTTTTAGCCATATCCGAAACCTCCTGAAAACATATGGAAAAATTATATCACTAACGGTTAATATATTCAATAGTTCTAAAGTCAAAAAAGTGATAAAATCGTTGTGCGGACAAAAAGAAAAACGCCCCTTAGGACGTGTCGTAAATATAAAAAGATGTATAAAATTGAAATAACCCCTGACCGAATGTTTCTTTACACATTTGAGCCGGTCAAGGGTTATTTCTGTTCACTCTTAATATCTAACATCTTTTTATATACCTCTCTTTCGTAGTTTTGAAAGTTGCTTTAATAACTCAAAACGACATCTTAAATGTTTTTACGGCTGTTGCCTGAAGCAAGTTGCCATTGGCATTTGAAGTTTATTCTGATTTATCAAAGCTGTCAGCTCAATCTTTCTAAAATTTGTTTTGATCAACTTAAACTCTTATACCACTTTTTCTTGTTATGACCACCTGGGTTTGAAGTTAATCGTTAACTTAATTTTATAGGAACTGAGCTTTTGGTTGTTACCTGTTCATTGGTATCACCTGTTCCTTTCTGTGTCTATAATATAACACAGATTCAAGCATATTTCAATCCGCAATGTTCAATAAACTTAAAAGCTCCAAATTATGCAAAACACAGAAATATTGTAAAACACCCCTGAAACCGTTGACATACAAGGGTTTCTTGTGTTATTATAAATATGTTGGGCGGCTGAAAAACCGCCCTCTTTTTTGTTTAATTTGTAATTATTATATTGTACGAAGGAGCACCTGTTACCGAAAGACAATCCTTTTTGTTTTTTCGAAAAAGATATTAAAAACCTCCCGTTGGATTGTACCAAACGGGAGGTTGTGCTTTCTTTAGCGTCAGGCTTCTGCTGATGCTTTTTCTTCTTCTATCCTGTTTATCTCATCGAGATTTTTCTGCCTTCTTTCATTGAGCTCATCGGTAATTTTTTTATGTTTCTTACCTGAAAGCTTGTAGAAGAACATTGGGATAACTGCAAGATAGCAGAATATAGCCGGGCATATAGCGAAGAGGTAGACAAGGCTTGCTTTTGATTCGGTGGGCATAAGCTCAGGTGTCTCAGCATATGCCGTGTAACCGACGTAAATAAGGAAAAGATTCGTTGCATATGTTGTGCAGTTTCCGAGAATTCTCGAAAGAGTATTCTTCAGAGAGCTGACTGTGGCTTCATTTCTGTCACCGAATTTATATTCCGCATAGTCGTAAGAAGCCATCTGGATGAGGTTAGGTATCGTCTGATAGAAACCTGTTGTAAGTCCGTGAATAGCATACCAGATAACAATTCTTATAAAAATCTGTGCAGGTGTATGAGCACTGAACGGAAAAACAGAAATAAACATCGCTGTATAACATATTCCCGTTCCGAGTCTTGTACACATATAAAGGATTTTGTCATCCACCCATTTTCTTATAATAGGAGCGAGAAAGAGCGAAAGTCCCGTTGTGACAAGAGAGGCAAGGGAAGCGACTGAGAGCAGAGCCATAAAGTTTTCGCCATCGTATACATATTCAAATTGTATCGCTGTATCTCTGAAAAAAGTAAGCGTAAAAGGTTCGTTTTTGAAGGCAACAATGAAAGCGTAAGTCATCAGTCCGTAGCCCACTGACATTCCGTGACCGAAGATTTCTGAAATCATATACATCATCAAAGGCTTGTTTTGAATGATCTGCTTATAGACCTCACGAAGCTTCGGTGCATCAGCCTTGGGTGGTTCTGCAATTCTTTCTTTTGTTACAACTATATTCCATATCGTCAGCGGAATTGCGGCAATGGTGATGATACTGTAGCTGTAGAAGTATCTTCCTGCCTCACTTGCATTTGGCAGAATGTAGGGTAGTATAGCTGCGATGTACGTTCCGCAACCACCGATAGTTGAACTGAGGATACTTTCAATAGCTACGAGGTAACCTCTTTCCATATTGTTTGCGGTTCTTCGTGCATTGAGTGCTGTGAGAGCCGCATTGTAAAAAGTACTGAATGCATCATTAAGGAAATAAAGCAAAACGAGATATGTAACCTTGAAAGTGTCGCTGATATCGGGAAACCACGCTTTAAGCGGTGCAGTCTGGAGAATTACGACAAGGTTACACGGTATGAGCATCAGCATAAGCCAAGGCTTGAAACGACCCCAGTTACCGAAGGTTTTTCTCGTTTTGTCAAGAAAGCTTGAAACGATAACATCATTTGCGATATCCCAGAAGCCGAGGATAAATATTATGGTACTGTAAGTTGCGAAAGCACTATCGCTAAGTCCCATATAGGTCGATGCCACAAGCCCGCCCAAAGCACCGCTGAGTGCGGTTGCGGCTTTCGAAACGGCTGTGCTTGAACCGAAAGCCGCATATTCTTTACGAGTGATTTTTTCGTTAACGTTAGTGGCAAGATTGTTTTTAATCCTTCTCATAAGTCACCTCGTCGATTAGTTTGATTTTTATTTCGCGGTCACATCCGGTCCTTGTATTATGAACAAGCGGCTCAGCGAGTGTCCAAAGACTGTCTATGCCATTGAAGTATTTAGAAAGACGTATCCTGAAGAGCTTCATTATCCTGTCACCTCTGAGGAGTGCTCCGCGGATTACCTTATACTCATAAGTGTCAGGAGTGTACGGTGCATCACCGGGGAAAAAGTGATCGAGAATAACGAACAGCACATCAATCAGTTTCTCTTCTTTATGAAGCTTACATTCTGAACTTTTCAGTCCGGAATACTTTTTACCTAATCGTCCGGCAAACGACATATTTATTGATGATAAAGCCTTAATCGCAGGCTTTATAATGAAACGGTATTTTTTTGCTTTATCAGCAGGGATGAGACCGCATCCGAGCTTTACGAATTCATCGTAGTCTCTGACTGCAGTATCTATAAGTCTGCGATAGTAACCACCAAAGCAGGATTCTGCAACCTGTTTGCTGCCACCGGGGATACCGTCAATTTTTTCGGGCAGATCGACTGTTTTTATATCAGCGAAACCGTTTTCTAAAGTGATCCTTCGGATTTTACCCATCGGTGACACTACAGACGATGTGCCGATATCATAAAGATCATTTTTTTCGTCAGATATCTTACGGATTGCATGTGTATGCACATGTCCCGTGAAAACGACTCTGACTCCGTACTTCAGAAGCATTTCTTTTAAAATATGATGTCTGCCGTACATCTCTGTCGGAGCAGCAGCCTCATAAAGGGGATAGGGGGTAATGACAGGGTGATGAGCGAAAAGGAGTACAGGCTCGTTGTTTTTCTTTGCCTTGATAAGCTCGTTTTCAAGCCACTTGTTACCCTCGTCATCAAGTCCGCAGTCTGTATGTCCGTTGCCGTCGTCATTAAGAAGAATAAAACGATATCCGTTAACATTGACTGAGTATGACATATTGTATTCGCTGTCAGCTTTGTCTCTTCCGAAAGGACGGTAAATCTCGTCGAGTTCAGCTCTTCTGGTGCACGGAACTTTGTATGTACTGTCCTCAGCGTAACCGACGGCAACAAAGGTGTTTTCATCTTCACCGCACCCGTTATAATCGTGCGTAGCTGTCAGAACAAATACCCTTTTACCGTTTTTCTGAAGTTTTCTCAATCTTTCGGTGAATTCGTCGTGGCAGATCTTTTCACCCACATTGATAAGGTCACCGATAAGTACAACTGTATCAGCATCACTGTCGTTTTCTATGACTTTGAAAAAAGCTTCATTGATTTCAGGAGCTTCCTTGAGTATGACCTGGTCAGTATGGCTTCGACATTCAATCGCATTGCCTTCAACCCATAGTTTTTTCGAAAAGTAATGGTTATCCGCCATTACATAAAAGTTAAGCTTTTTCATATACTACTCTCATTCGCTGTATCCGGGATAAGGGATGCTGTAATCTATTCCGAACTGATCAAGGTCGACGAAAATATTTTCAGCAGTAAGTGTACCGTCAGAGGAGAGTGTGAAAACCTTACCGCCGTTGACATTTTTTTCATAATAGCTGCCTGCACCTGTTTTGACAGCATAGTGAAGAAATACTCCTTCATACGGGATACTGCTGTAGTTTCTGTGATTGTGGCCGCAGATAATATGCTTTGTACTGCCGAGCTCCTTGACTACGTCAAAGAAACCGTTATTTACGGGAGATGAGGATATTCCTTCAAGGTTATAGCCGAATGCACCTTCGTATCCGGGTTTGAAATTCTGCTCCCAATGGTCGTATGAATCTCTCCAGGCATTATAATACTCAACATTGGGTATGTGGTAAACGACCGTACTGTCGAGAACGTGGCCAAGTTGTGCTGTAGTACCGTTTACGGCCCATTTATACCACTCAATCTGGTTGTCCCAAAGATGATCGTAGCCGTTGTAGGTGTATCCGTTTACCTCAAACGTTGCATCTTTGTGAGTGTCCATCATATAAAGCTGATGAATGGGTTGACCGTCTTCTGTAACGGTTATGATATAGTTTCCGTGTCCCATATCTTTCGGACCGAAGTCGAAAATAGCGTATTCTGAATATGTTTCGATCTGGAAAGCACACCACGAAGCGTATGTGGCAGTTGCACCGTCGTGGTTGCCGAAGACAGGAGCCCAGGGAATCTCGTAGCTATCAAGCAAATCGATGAGCCATATCCAACCAAGCCAACCGTAGACGTTGTCACCTGAGAGTGTAATGAGATCCGGCTGAGTGTCTTTGATAAGTTTATCAATCAAAGCCTCTGCAAGCTCACCGTAGTAGCCGTGAGCATCTTCATCAGAAAGCTGAATGTCGGAGAGATTGAGGATTACAAAATCTTTGTCGGGATCTTTTTCTATTATAAAAGTATCATCCGAGATAGAAAAGGATTCGTCAGCAGACCAGTCGTAGAAATATCTGCTGTCTTTATCCTGCGGACAGAAAATAATTCCCGATAGAATCTGCAAGCCTGAAAGAGCGTAAATGAGTCCGAGTTTGATGTAAAACATTATCGTTGCGAATGTCATTTTGTGCACCTCCGAAGTATGCATTATAATTGTATAAGTGAATTATATCAGTTTTACACTAATCACGTCAACAGTCTGCCGATATTTTATATAGAATATACATATCAAATACCCCGGTTTCATATATTTTGGCTCTTGAATGCTGTTTCGGGTTATATTAAAATATTACCAAAGATGTAAACGGGAGTGTCATTGATGGAAACTAAGAAAAAAGCATGTCCTATAATAGGAAAAATAGTTTTGGCTTTGTTTTCTGTGGCATTCATTGTCTTTTTGGGGTTTATTGTGTTTTTTCTTGTTGCAACATCTGAAGATCAGCAAACCAGAAAAGATGCACTTCCGTATGCGAATGCAGAAGTTATCGGAGTTCCCGAAATAGCAGACAGCTTTATCGATGAGTGGGAATACAAAACAGAAGGCAGATCTTTTGGAGAAATAGCAGAAACTTACGTTATACCTGAAGCAGGCTCAGAAATTATGTTTTATCCGGGTATTAAGTATGTAGCAGATGATTCAAATGCAATGACAGATCATCAGGGATTGAATCAGACTTTTTATTTCGGAAAAGACAAAGATAACCTTGTGTGTGCCTTGGAAACTTATGATTATTATATAAGATCAGTTTATATAAACAAAAATTATACTTTCCCTGAGGTTGGTAAGAATAAGGCTGTCAGGCTGATTCTTTTTGATGATTACGACTGTCTGATTGATTATACAACTTCAAAAGAGTTGCATTTATTTAATCTTGCAGATGAAATTTATATTGACGATCCTGCATTGGTAGAAAAAGCATTGGATGAGTACGCAACCGGAAACGGTGATTTCGGTTGGCTTAAAGAGCATTTTGATTTTCAGAATGACTGCGATTATGTGGTGTTGGTAGAGTTTGAGAATGAAATTGTATATCAGCTTATAGGAAGGGTAAAGGCAGATATAGAAGATTTGAAAAATGAAATAGTTTCTGCAGCATGGAGAGAAGTTTGCAGCAAAGGAAACCAAGATGTTTACAGCAATGATTGTTTTGATATTTTCACGACTGAAAAATCTTATCGTGTCCGCTTCTTTGGAAAGGACTCGGAATATGAATATTATGATTTAATAAAGCTTGAAAAATCGACACTAAAACCTAATTACGAGTTGTAATGTAATATATCTATAGAAAAACACCTACGGACATCGTCCGCAGGTGTCAGGATGGTCAATGGTTAGCAACCACAGCCGTTGTTGTTGAGGAA
>JAGBFD010000127.1 GCA_017936645.1 Clostridia bacterium | reverse complement strand
TGTTCAAGCCATTCACTACTTTAATTACATCAAACCTTTGCGTAAACTGAATAGAAAAACGCCAGTCCAATACAGGATTGAACTGGCTGCTTAACTTATTCTTTTTTGTGTCTACAAAGTATTGACTATTTCACCGCACAAGCGGCTCCTTGGTGTTTTATATCTCTTAATTCATTACATACTCTGATGAGAATAAATCTTCTATAGCTTGCTTCAGATTCTTGTTTTCTTCCTTCTCGAAGTATGGGTCGTCGATGATCAGTTCACGTGCGAAACGGTTAGCTTCGTTAAGTATTGCCGTATCCGTCAGCATAGCGATCTTCATTTCAGGCAGACCGTGCTGACGTGAGCCGAAGAAGTCACCGGGACCTCTCATTTTCAGATCTTCATCTGCGATTTTAAATCCGTCAGTCGTGCTTGTCATAACCTTCATCCTACGTTGTGCGGTTTCGTTCTGAGCGTCTGTGATGAGTATGCAGGTGGACTTGTACTGTCCTCTGCCTATTCTGCCTCTGAGCTGATGAAGCTGTGAAAGACCGAATCTCTCAGCATTTTCGATTACCATAATTACGGAATTGGGCACGTCAACACCGACTTCGATAACAGTCGTTGAGACAAGAAGTTTGATTTCGCCTGAAACGAATCTCGACATAACTTCTTCTTTGTCCTTCGGCTTCATCTTTCCGTGGAGAAGCCCTACGGTATATCCGCTGAAAAATCCTCTTGCGATATTTTCAGAATATTCCTGTGCGGCGGCAAGCTCAGATTCTCCCTCTTCGACGAGAGGACACACAATGTATCCCTGACGTCCTTCGTCAAGGTGTTTTTTTACATAGTTGAAGGCTCTGTGTCGTTTTGCAGTATCGATTGCATAAGTTTCAATCGGCTGTCTTCCCGGAGGAAGCTCATCAAGGATTGAAACATCGAGGTCGCCGTACAGCATAAGTGCGAGAGTACGGGGAATAGGGGTCGCAGACATGACCAGCGTGTGAGGTCTGTCGCCTTTGTCGCTCAGTGCACCTCGGTGTTTTACTCCGAAACGGTGCTGCTCGTCCGTGATTACAAGACCTAAATTGTGAAATTCAACGTCATTCTGAATCAAAGCGTGAGTTCCGACGATGAGTGTAATTTCTCCGTTTTTAAGCTGAGCTTTGATTTCTCTTTTCTTTGCTGCTGTTACTGAGCCTGTCAGAAGAGCGACGTTTATATCCGTATTTTCAAAAAATTTAATACAGGTTTTATAGTGCTGCTGAGCAAGAATTTCTGTGGGTGCCATAAAAGCACTCTGATATCCGTTTTTTGCGACTGTGTAGATGAGTGCGGCCGCTACGGCTGTTTTACCTGAACCAACGTCACCCTGCAGAAGTCTGTTCATCGTGTAGTTTGATGTCATCTGTGTGACGCTTTCTCTTACAGCACGGGTCTGTGCTCCGGTAAGAGTGAACGGAAGTGATTTTACAAATTCTTCTGTAAAGTCTTCGCTGATTCTCACAGGCGTACTTTCCTTGCGATTGCCTTTCAATTTCATAAGACCTAACTGGAAGATGAAAAGCTCTTCAAAAATCAGTCTGCGTCTTGCTTCGGATATCGTGTCTTCGTTTGTAGGGAAATGCAGTTCACGGACAGCCTTATTGATTTCCATAAGACAGAGTTTGTCACGAAGCGGTTGCGGGATGCAATCAATAAAGTAGTCGTTTCTCTCACCGTATGCCTGTCTTACGAGTTTTTCAATTGCTTTAGAGTTTATACCTGCACTCTGATGATAGACGGGGTGTATTCTCATTCCTGTTTCGACAGGAGCTACCATAGGGGATGACATCTCACGTCTGTAGAAATTACCGCCGACTTTGCCGTAAAAAAGGTATTCTTTTCCTGCTTCAAGCGACTCGGCTGTATATTTACTGTTGAAAATCGTGATATTCATCAACGATTCTCCGTCAGTTACAACGGTCTTGTAAATAGTCATTCCTTTGCGGATTTTTGCTCCGCTCGGTTTGTGATTCACTACAGCACGGATGCAACAGTTTGAGTCAAACGGTGCGGCGGCAATAGAGCTGATTTTGCTCCAGTCCATATAGTCACGGGGATAAAAACGCAAAAGGTCACCAACGGTGAAAATACCGAGCTTATTTAGAATTTTAGCTCTCTTTTCACCGACACCTTTAAGGTATTGAATGTTGGTGTTTTTGTCCATTATCCGACCGTCCATTCATTAATATTGTAGAGGTAGTCGCTTACTATAGTCTGTGAAGCGGTGTTGATTCTGTTGCTTTTTACGGTGATTCCTTTGCGGTACATAAGCGGGATAAAAGGCAATTCATCAGTAAATGTGTCGAGGAATTCCTGCATTGTTTTCGTACCGCTGAGGAATGATTTGTAATCAACAGCAGATTTACTTTCGAAATCAATTCCGTAAGCATATTCTCCGTCTTCGGTGAAGAAACCGCTGAGATTGAAGCTGTTTGAAAGACTGACTTCTCCGATATAAAGCTCATAAGCACCTTCTTCTACGGCTGAAAGATAGCTTTTGTAGGAGTACTCTTTGAGAATAACATCAATCCCGACAGCGGCAAAGGTCTGCTGAATGTTTCGTGCCGTCGCAAGTTTGAAGCTGTTGTCTTTGTTTACAAGCAGACGAAGCTGAAGCTTGCCTTTTTGCGGATTATAGAGAATTCCTTCGCTGTTGAAGGTGTCAAAACCTGCATCCTTGAGCAATTCTTCCGCTGATTCTTCATCGTATTTTACAGGAAGAATAGAGCAGTCTTTTATGCCGTAAAATGAGGGATGGAAAGGTGTCGCCGTAGGTTCAGCAAAGTCTGAAAAAGATACCGATGCGATATTAGTTCTGTCTATAAGGAGTGAAAGGGCTCTGCGGACAGAACTTTCTTTGAGAATATTACTCTGAGAGTTTATGCCGAGATATACGAAGTTTGAGGTTTCAAAAGTCGAACTTGTACCGGAATATCTTTTATAAACGCCTTCGGAAAAGCTCTCTGTATAAAAATCAATTTCATTCAGATCAAAAAGACTCGGCACAGAGGAAACTTCAGTAATGTCGCGAAGACCGATAAAATTGTATTTTGGATAGTATGAGCCGAGGTGGGTTTTGTTTGCTACAAGCTTTTTAGCTTCGTTTTCTGTCACGAGCGTATATCTTCCGCTTCCCACGGGTATTGCGGAAGAGTAGTCATCTGAGCTGGAGGTGTCTTTGTCGCTTCCTTTTTTGATTATGGGAAAGTAAAGATTTGACACTTCGTAAGGATCAGCTTTTTTGAGTGTGAATACGACGCTTGAACTGCCGTCAGCACTTGCATCTGTGATATTCTCAAGTGCAGGGGAGTAGGTTTCGCTCTTTTTTGCCAGAACGAAAGAATACACGACATCTTCAGCACCGAGAGCCGAACCGTCAGAGAAAGTGAGTCCCGCTTTAAGCGTAATCGTGATTTTATTATCGTCAGAGTAAGTATAACTTTCAGCTATCACTCCCGAAGGCTTGAAGTCATTACCGATATTGAAAAGGGGATCAAACATAAGTCTTACTACATTAAGATTTGTTTCACTTTCGCATTCATACGGATTGAGTGAATCGGTACGCAGATAAGCTAAAGTGTAGCCTATTTCATTGAGGCCGTCGACAGGTCCGCCAGATACCGGCTGTGTTGTAGGCTCGATTGACAGGTCAAGCATCTCACAACCGGAAAAGGCGGTAAGAAGAATGACACAGGATAGTATAAAAGATAATGCTTTTTTTGTTTTACTCATTTGAATCCCTCGTTGAATTAAAGTATGGAAATAGCTTCGACAGAAATACATCTGCCGGTTTTTTCATCTATCTCAAATACACAACCGTCAAGCTTGGTGTTGGTTTCTTTCGTCTTGAATCGCGTAGGCAGACCTGTTTTTAGTGCTTTTATAACACATTCGCTTTCGACTCCGAGTATTGAGTCTGCGGCACCGCACATTCCGAGGTCTGTTATGTAACCCGTACCGCCCGTCAGAACCTGTGCATCAGCGGTCTGCACGTGGGTGTGCGTACCGAAAAATGCGGACACCCTTGAGTCAGCATATATTGCGAGTGCACGTTTTTCACCCGTAGACTCTGCGTGGAAATCCACTACCCTTACTTTGCAGTCTTTGATTTCTTCGAGTGCCTTGTCGAGAAAGTCGAACGGATTTCCGTAGTTTGAATTCATATAGGCAGTACCGATGAGATTTATCACACCGATACGGTAAGCACCCATATCAAGGATAGCAATACCCTTGCCCGGTACGCTTGAATGCATATTGTACGGTCTGATGATGTCATCACGTTCGTCGAGATATGAGTGAATCTCAGCACGTCTGAACACGTGATTGCCTGTAGTTATTATGTCGACACCGCTTGAGAAAAGGTGATCAGCGGAGAAGGGGAGGATCCCATTTCCTACAGCAGAGTTTTCACCGTTTGCTATGCATATATCTATTTTATATTCTTTTTTGACAGAAGAAAGCTTCTTTCTTACAAATTCGCAGCCACCGTTACTGACAACGTCACCTAATGCAAGAAGTCTCATTTTCTTTGCTCCTTTTTAAAATTTTATTGAAAGTTACGGCATACATAATCACAAGGACGATTCCTGTAATGAGCCATGAAACCGGGTATGAAAAGTAGAGCATAAACAGTGAACGATACTTCTGAAATACCGTGAACACCCAGAGCACACGAAGTCCGCACACTCCGACCATAGTGACTATCATCGGAATGACTGACTTGCCTAGTCCTCTCATCTGGCCGGTTGTGACGTCAAGTGCGCTGTTTATGATATAGGTGAAGGCAAAAAGACGCAGACGTATCAGTCCCATTTCTATCACTTCGGCATCCGTAGAAAACACAGTAAGTATCTGCGGTCCGAAGCAAAGTAATGCCACACCGAAAATTACAGCGATAGCGGCACTAACTCCGATGCAGTTGAAATAAATACGTCTTATTCTCTTGAACTGACCCGCACCGTAATTCTGCGAGGTGAATGTAGTCGCTGTCTGTGAAACTGAGTTACAGCAGGTGAAGATGATACTGTCCACATTTCCCGATGCTGTGTTACCTGCAATTGCGGCAGGACCGAAAGAGTTTATCGAGGACTGAATTATGACGTTTGAAAGAGAGAAAAGTGAACCCTGAAGACCTGCGGGTATACCTATTCTGAGGATGTCGAGCAACTCATCTTTGTAAAAGCGGAGTTTTTTCGGTGAAAGATGTATGAAACTGTTTATATTAATAAGGATGTAAAATACACATATAGCAGATACATACTGAGAGATGATGGTAGCGAGTGCGACACCTGCTACATCCATTTGGAATTTTATTACAAATAAAAGGTTAAGCAGTACATTCAGAATACCTGTCGAAGTGAGTATGTAAAGAGGTCGTTTGCTGTCTCCCGTTGCCCTGAGAATTGACGCACCGTAATTAAATATCATATTTGCCGGTGTGCCGAGAAAGAAGATTCTCAGATAAAGTGTTGAAAGTGTAAGAACTTCTTTCGGTGTACCCATAGCCTTGAGAGCGAAAGGCGATATCAGGACCCCTAACGCACCGATCAGAATTCCGCTGATAAGCGAAAGAAGCATCGCTGAATGGACCGAGCGGTGAACGGCAGCTCCGTCCCCGGCACCTATGTGCTTTGCCACAACGACTCCCGAACCCATAGAAAGACCGAGAAAAAGGTTGAGTAAAAGATTGACAAGAGTTGATGTGGCACCTACTGCCGCCAAAGAGATGCTACCTGCAAATCTGCCTACGACCATAACGTCTGCGGCATTATATACTATCTGCAGAAGTCCCGTAACCATAAGCGGAAATGCAAAACTTAATATTTTCGGAAACAGCGAACCTTTCGTCATATCCAGATTGTACCGATTGTTTGACATATATGACCACTTGCCTTGAACTTATAATTTTCCTTCACCCTACATTATATCAAATGAAAAATCAAAAGTACAGAAAAAAGAAATAATTGTTGACATATAAAATGAAAAATATTACAATTAATACATAAAATTAATCTGAAGGGGTTATAAAAATGCGTAAAATTAAAAAAATTGTAGCAGTTGTGCTTGCAACGCTTATGATGATGTCTGTTGCTGTTATCTCTGCTTCAGCAGCACCGACGGCACCCGAATTCAAAGTGTCTCTTGTTTCAGAGAACGCTAAGACAGCTGTTATCAGAATTTCACTCGAAAAGGGTGCATTCAATTCTCTTAACATTACTGTTTACGGCTCATCCGCCGTCAGTGGATGTACAGCTTTCGTACAGACCGAGGACTTTAAAAATCTTGCTTTGGACCACATTATAAACAAAGGCAGTCAGCTGACCGCACTTACAAATCCTGACACAAAAAAGGCTGCTGTCATGGCTCTCTTACCTGTCGAAGCACCGATAAGCCTTTTTGATGTCACACTCACAAAGAAAACTTCAGCACCTTTAAAACAGACTGATATCGGCCTTGTGATCGATGACTGCTCAATTACTTCAGACGGTAACACTCCGGGTAATCCGAATATTGATATTACGGATTCTGCAAAGGTTGTTGTTTCACTTAAGAGCTTTAGCCTCAATGAGACTTCAGTAGATATGAACTATAAATCATCCCACACGATCGATTTTTCATCAAACTATACTGCAGATGAACTTACATGGACTTCATCAAACGAAAAGGTTGCAAAGGTTGATGAAAACGGCAAGATCTATGCAGCAGGCACAGGTGACGCTACAATTACCGTCACAAGTGCTGACGGACTTGTAAATGAAACTTGTCAGGTAAAGGTAAGCTACCAGTGGTGGGAGTGGATCATCGTTATTGTTCTCTTTGGCTGGATCTGGTATTAATTTCTTAAGTTCAAGGACGGTTTTTTCTACGGAAAAGACCGTCTTATTTTTTTATTTCTATTGACAAATTTTTTGCGTTTTAATACAATTTAGAAGAGCACTACGCTTTAAAGTGCTGAAAGGAGAGATTTTATGCAGACGACAATGGCGTCAATTATGGGCAACCTCATCAAACAGGTTGAAAAGAAAATTATAACGGAATCTCTGCCCATCAATGAGTGGGAAAGCTACACAGGTTGGCACCACAAACCGGGCGAGTTTACATACGATAATATGCCGAGACAGATTATGAAGATAGGCGACCGTTGGAGCGTAGGATATGATGCGACAAGATGGTTTAAGGCTAAGGTTACCGTACCGGAAAGTATGGATGGTAAAAAGCTTTATCTTTATGCAGCTTTCGGCGGAGAGGCACTTGTAAGGATCAACGGTAAGATCATCGGTGCATTCAGCGATGAGGCAGGCTGGCAGGACCGTACCGTTGTAATCGTCGACGGATACAAAGCAGGTGACGAGCTTGATATTGAGATCGAAGCTACCGTTAACTGCGGTTGCTTCTGTGATGAGGCTATGGCAGGTGCGAAAGATCATACTTATACTATGAAGTATGCCCATCTTTCAGCGATAAATGTTGAAACACAGAAGTATTGGTATGACATAAAGTGTGCATACGACAGCCTTGAAAATATTGATAATAAAGTTATTTATGACAGCGTTTACAAAGCGATTGACGAGTCTCTTCACGTGCTTGACTTCGACTTTGATGACGAAACTTTCTATAAGAGTGTGCCTGCTGCAAATGAGCTTCTTATTAAAATGCTTTCAGAAATTCCTGATGCAAAGCAGGGTACATTGTGTATGATAGGTCACTCACACCTTGATGTTGCGTGGCTTTGGACTACACGTGAGCTCGTCAGAAAAACTGCAAGAACGTTTTCTAACAATCTTGCTATGATGAGAGAGTATCCTGACTTCAAATTCACACAGAGTCAGGCTATCGTGTATGACTATATGAAGAAGTATTACCCTGATATCTTTGAGCAGGTAAAGGAAGCTGTCAGAGCAGGACGATGGGAAATCGTAGGTAATACGTGGTGCGAAGCGGACACCAACCTTGCAAGCGGTGAGTCGCTTGTCCGTCAGCTGCTTTACGGCAGAGAATACTTTATGAAAGAATTCGGAGTGTCTTCGGATGTTTACTGGCTTCCCGACTGCTTCGGCTTCACGTGGGCACTTCCTCAGGTTATCAAACGCTCGGGAATGAAGTACTTCTACACAGCAAAGCTTTACTTTAACGCAACTCATAAGTTCCCGTATTCCGTATTCAACTGGCGTTCACACTCGGGTGATGAGGTCGTTGCCTGCGTTCAGCAGCAACACTATCAGGGTGAGTATGATGCACGTTATATCAAGGATAACTGGGAGCGTACAAATCAGAAAAATATTACAAAGAAGTCAGTCGGCTCATTCGGTTACGGTGACGGTGGCGGCGGTGTGACGATAGGTCAGATTGAACGCTCAAAGCGTTTTGAAAATATGCCGGGTATGCCGAAAGCACAGAACACTTTTGTTGCAGATTTCTTCCGCGGAACCGAAGACTGTAAGGATGAAATTCCTACTTTCAACGATGAGCTTGTTTACGAAAATCACAGAGGCACATTTACGAGTCAGGCATTTATAAAGAAGAATAACCGTCGAGGTGAGTTCCTCTTCAGAAATGCAGAGTTTGCAAACGTTCTTTCTAACACTCTTCTTGGTGACGAATATCCGTCAGAGAAGATGGAAGAAGGCTGGAAACTCCTTCTTACCAATCAGTTCCACGATATCCTTCCGGGTACATCTATCCACGAGGCTATGGAGATGACACGTGAGGAATACGTGCAGATGAATGAAATCGGTAACGGACTTCTTTCTGCTGCTGTTGAGCATCTGAATAAGAATGTAAACGTTACAACTGACGGCATCATCGTATGGAATATGAACTCAATGCCGATTACGGGTACTGTCAATGTGAAACTCACGTTTGATGCAGGTAGAATTGTCGATGATAACGGAAATGAATGCCGTTTCACAAAAGACGGTGATGAGGTGCTCTTCATTGCAAAAGATGTTCCGCAGATGGGATTCAGAGTTTATAAGGTTGAGAAGGGTGAAACTTCTTTTGATAAGGTAGTTGCAGAAAAGACTCTCCTTGAAAACTCAAAGCTCAGAGTGACTCTTGATGAAAATGCTGAAATAACAAGCATTTACGATAAAGTCAACGGCAGAGAAGTTCTTACAGCGAAGGGTAATGCACTTTCAATTTTCCAGGATAAGCCGATCCACGAAAGTGCATGGAACCTTGAACTTAATTATCAGAAGAAACGTTGGGATCTTACAAAGGCGGACAGCATAGAAGTAGTTGCTGCTGATGAGGTAAAGGGTGTTATAAGAGTAGTAAGAAGTTTTAACAAGTCTACCATCACTCAGGACATTATTCTTTATGCGGATGCTGATTACATCGACTTTGATACAAAAGTAGACTGGTATGAAACGGAGAAGGTGCTTAAGGCTGCATTCCCGGTAAGCGTCATAAGCTCTCATGCGACATATGAAATTGCACACGGTTCTATTGACCGTCCGACACATTGGAATTACAGTACGGATCTCGTACGTTTTGAAGTCTGCGGACACAAGTGGGCTGATCTTTCTGAAGGTGACTACGGTGTAAGTCTTATCAATGACTGCAAGTACGGTTACGACATCAAGGACAGTCTTATGAGAATCACACTTATGAGAGCTCCCATCTGTCCTGACCCTGTAGGAGATAAGGGTGTAAGCACCTTTGTTTACAGACTCTATCCGCACGCAGGTAACTGGTCACAGGCTGACACAGTCAAGTATGCTTTCGAACTCAATCAGCCGCTTAAGGGATACTGTGCAAACGCTCAGTCGGGTACATTCGGCACGGAAAAATCTTTCATTGAGGTAAGCAGAAGAAATATCGCTGTAGATGCAGTCAAACCCGCTCAGGACGGTAACGGACTTATCATCCGTATGTACGAAGCCGGCAAGTCAAGAGGTAATGTTCAGGTTAAGTTCAACTTCGCTGATGTGAAGAAAGTTATTGAATGTAACCTTATGGAAGTTGATGAGACTGAGATTCCTGTCAATGAGAACGGATTCAGCTTCGATATCACTCCTAATCAGGTAAGAACATTCAGAGTAATCGTTTAAATGAAAGTCGCAGGAAGTTTTTCGGGATTTGGAAAACTTCCTGCCTGAGATATGCTATGAAATTTAAATTAATAGACAAAAGCTCTTATGAAGACGTAGCACCTAAAAGCTATGAGCTTACTTTGTCTCACACAGAAAAAAGACCTGATTTGTTCGGAGAACCTGCTTTGATGACAAAGAAGGCTTTTAAAAACAGAATCAAAGTCAAAGGCTTTGTAGGTATAGCAGCTTATGAAAACGATGCATTGGTCGGATATTGTTTTTGCAGGATAAACAGCTTCAGATCAAAAGAAAGCCCTGAAAGTAAAAGATTGTGGATAGATGAATTTTTTATCTGCGAAGAGTACAGACGTCAGGGGTACGGAACAGAGCTTTTTGAAGAAATAAAGAGAACCGCTAAAGCACACGGTTGTTTCGTAGTAGAATTCAATGTCTGGCAGATGAACGAAACAGCACAGAAGTTTTATGACTCTCTTGGCTGTAAAAATCAAAGAATAATTAAAGAAATAACATTATAATTAAATCCCGTTGAAGTACACAGGCTTCAACGGGACAGTTTTATCTTGAGTTCAGTTTTTCTTTAACGCATTCTTTCCAACGTTTAGCGATGAGCTGATGTCCGCCTGTTGTGGGGTGGACACCGTCCCAAAGAAGATTTTTCATATCGGTAATTTTTGATTTTTCATTAAACATATCCTGAAGCGGTACAAAAACTGCATTATATTCTCCTGCAATTTTCTTTGCTGATGATGCAAATTCGCGCATATGTGAGCTCATACATTCGTTGTAATCAGCATTATCCGATATACCGAAAAACGGTTCCATTATTACGATGAAAATGTCCGGATTTTCCTGGATAGCTTCATCAAGAAGCAGACGGTAAATCTTTTCGTATCTTTCCGAGGTTGTACCCGCATTGTTTTCAAAATTAAAATGAGCATCATTAGCTCCTATAAGGATGCTTAAAACGGTAGGTTTTAAAAGAATACAGTCTTCCTGCCATCTTCCGTAAAGGTCGGAAATCTTATTTCCGCTGATGCCACGATTAATTACTTCAATATGCTTATCAAGGTTATCGGCATACATTTCAGAAGCTAAAATATACTGATATCCGTGACCGTGAATATGATTGGGATCTTTGCTTCTGCCGCGGTTGCCGTCAGTTATGGAATCTCCCTGAAAAAGGATAATGTCGTTTTCTTTAAGTTTAAACATAATATCACACTCCGTCGGGAAAAATTATAACACGTGTTTTTGTTATAAATCAATATGTCGATTTAAATTAATCTATTTACTTTGTTTTTAAAATATGGTAGCATAGTAAAAAATGTGACGGGTGATTATATGTTATTTTCACGAAAGAATAAAGAACCTAAAATTATGAAAATTGCTGACCTTGAATTCCTTACGCCTGAGGCTAAGGAAGCTTTCAGGGTGCTTGAAATCGAAACCACAGAGCAGCTTCGCGGTAAGGAAGGAGATAATTTCTATCTTGATTACTGTGTTGAAAGCGGAGGAGTAGCGGATCGTGTAATTCTTTATGAAATGCGTGCTGCCGTGTACTTTGCCAACGAAGTAAAGCCTGACCCGAAAAAGCTTCGCTGGTGGTACTGGAAGGACGCTCTTGTGTCAAGCGAGGAGGAAGAAACGGAAGAGACCAATGAGTAAAAAATATACTTCAACAAAAATCGCCTGTTACACAGGATACTTCGTGCAGGCGATTATTAATAATTTGGCACCGCTTTTTTATGTAATATTTCAGGAAGAGTTCACTATCAACTACACTAAAATCAGTTGGCTGATTGTGCTGAATTTCATCACACAGCTTTTTGTGGATATCATATCTGTCAAGGTGATAGAAAAACTCGGATACAGAGTCTCAATTGTACTGGCACACGTTTTCAGTTGTGCAGGACTTACTCTGTTGGGAATTCTTCCGCGTGCGATGGAAAATCATTACATAGGTCTTGTTATTCCGATCATAATTTATGCTATAGGCTCAGGACTTATAGAAGTGCTCGTCAGTCCGATAGTCGAAGGCTTGCCGCTTCAGAATAAATCAGGCGAAATGAGTTTTCTGCACTCCTTCTACTGTTGGGGTCAGATGTTTGTCGTTTTGTTTACTACGGTAGCAATCAGATTTGTCGGAAGTGAAAACTGGGTTTATGCACCGATGATATGGGCGATAATTCCGTTTATAAATATGTTTATGTTTATGAAAGTACCGATTTTTCCGCCTGTACCTGAAGGTCAGGATGAGATGAAGGTCGGAGAGCTTTTCAAAAACGGAACCTTCATTCTTCTGGCACTTCTGATGCTTTGTGCAGGAGCAAGTGAACTTGCGATGTCGCAATGGGCATCGACCTTCGCTGAAAAAAGCCTTGGAGTAAGTAAACTCACGGGAGATCTTTTAGGACCGTGTCTTTTTGCTTTCCTGATGGCATCAGGAAGGGTAGTTTTCGGAATAGTAGGGGACAGAATAGACGTAAAAAAAGTTCTCGCATTGAGTGCGGGATTGTGCGTAGCGGCTTACCTGCTTTCTACGCTTTCGAAAAATCCGATAGTCTCCCTTGTAGGCTGCGGATTATGCGGACTGTCAGTTGCGACGATGTGGCCGGGAGTTTTCAGCTTTGCAGCAAAGATATTCCCAAGAGGAGGTACACCGCTTTTTGCGATGCTTGCTGTATTCGGAGATCTTGGTTGTGCATTCGGACCGTGGCTCGCAGGTGTAGCTTCGGATATGGTAAGATCTTCATCGGCAGATCTTGATCCGCTGAAGTTTGGACTGATGATTGCCGTAGTCTTTCCTGCGACTATGATAGTAACAGTCGGTGTACTGTCTAAAAAGAAAATATAGATAAAAAAACACTGCAGAAGCCGTAGCCTCTGCAGTGTAAAATTTTGTCAGTTTTCGTCAACAGATGCGTTGCTGTTAACTTCTTTCATCTGATTGATAACACTCTGACGACGTTCAGCGAGTTCACGATACATACGATCTCTCTTCTCACCTGAAAGGTCATAGAAGAATTTCGGAATGAGACCGAGAATGCCTGTAACTGTCGGGAGCAATGTACACATCATAAAGAGAAGATACTCTGTCTTTTCACCCTGGTTACCGAATCCTGCACCCTCTTTATAGCCGATGCTTGCAAGGATTGCAGATTTGATTGTGTTACCGAGAGTACCAACGAGTTTCTGAGCGAGACCCTTTGCGACACCTGTCATACCCTCTGTACGGTAGCCGTTCTTCCACTCACCGTAGTCAATAGACTCGTTACGCATCTCTTCAGGGATAACACTCTTGATACCCCAGAAGAACATCCAGATCGTTTCTCTTATCATAAATGCAGGGATCATAACTGCAAGTTTCTTGTAGTTCTTGTTGATTGAACCTACGGCAAATACACCTAACATAAGCACATCGCTGATGTGTGAACTTGCGATCCACAGAGTTCTCGTTGAGAACTTTTCTCTTGCTTTTGTAACAAAAGCGTAGCTTGCAGGGGATACGACCGCGCCGGGGATACCGACGATTGTACTCATTGAAGCAAAGCCGAGAACGTTTATGTAGTAGTAGTTAAGACCTGTATTCAGACCGAAGGCTGAAAGGAATTCTGTAAGAGTGAGGATTAACAACGGCTTGTTGTTAAAGATAGACTTGAAGCCCTGAAGAATACTTGGCTTTTCAGTACGCTGAAGAACTCGTTCTTTTGTAGAGAATACAAAGAAAAGTCCCATTGCACTTATGACTGCCGAGGTGAAAACACCCGCACTGACATAAAGTGTCCGCATCGGAAGCTTGATAGCACCGTGGTTAACAAGGTCGATAAGAAGGCCCATGAGAATCTCGGGTGCTTTTTCAATGAATCCGGAGAAAAGGCTCGCTTGTGTGATGAGTCGCGTTCGCTCGATAACGTTCGGCGTAATAGTCGAAAGCATACCTGTTCTCGAAATATTATTAAGTGAATCGTTCAGGTTTCGTATGAGCGTGAAAATTATGTAGAAAACTAATTTGCCGGCATGATAAGGACTTGTACCTGCAAAAATCAACGGCATAAGCCAATAGATGATAGAAAGTAAAAATCCGGGACCTGCAGCGAAAAGAAGCCAGGGTCTGAATTTACCCAATCTCGTTCTTGTTCGGTCTACGATAGCCGCAAGGAAAACGTCGTTGATGACGTCCCAAATACCGTTGACAAATGTAACAATTGTCTGGAAACTGAGACCTACCTGAACGATATCTGTGATGAAAACGTCCTGATATTTGTTTATGTTAAAACTTTGAGAGATATCATAAACAACATACGCAACGGATTCTTTCGAACCGACATAACGTCGAGTGTTCGATATGGTACGACCGGCTTTGATTTCTGCCTGTTCAGATACTTCGTTCTGAACAGCCGCAGTAGCTTTTGCCATTATACCGCCTCCTTTTTTTATGTAAATATATAAAGACAATTCATTGTACCATATTTTATTGCGGATTTCAATATAAATATATTGTTTTTAGTATAAAAGAAAAACCGCAATTCAGGATTTAGTCTGAATTGCGGTAAATAAATTAATTAGTCGTTAGTTTCAGTTACAGAAACCTTTTCGTCTACTTCCTTCATCTCATCGATGATACTCTGACGACGTTCAGCAAGTTCGCGGTACATACGCTCTTTCTTCTCACCGGAAAGGTCATAGAAGAATTTCGGGATAAGACCGAGAATACCTGTAACTGTCGGGAGCAATGTACACATCATAAAGAGATAGTACTCTGTCTTTTCACTCTGATTACCGAAGCCTGCACCTTCCTTATAACCGATACTTGCAAGGACTGCAGCCTTGATTGTAGCACCAAGAGTGCTTACGAGCTTTCTTGAAAGGTCCTTGGCAACGCCTGTGATACCTTCAGTACGGTAACCGTTTTTCCACTCACCGTAGTCAATGGTTTCGTTACGCATTTCTTCGGGAATAACATTTTTGATACCCCAGAATGCCATCCAGATCGTTTCTCTGATCATAAATGCAGGGATCATAACTGCAAGCTTCTTGTAGTTCTTGTTGATTGAACCAACAGCGAATACACCCAACATAAGCACATCGCTGATGTGTGAGCTTGTGATCCACAAAACTCTTGTTGAGAATTTTTCTCGAGCTTTTGTAACAAAAGCAAAGCTTGTGGGGGACACGAATGCACCGGGGATACCAACGATAGTAGTCATCGAAGCAAATCCGAGAACATTTATGTAGTAGTAGTTAACACCTGTGTCCATACCGAAAGCTGAAAGGAACTCGGTCAATGTAAGGATAAGCAACGGCTTGTTGTTTAAAATCGACTTAAATCCCTGAAGGACACTTGGCTTTTCGTTTCGCTGAAGAATTCTTTCTTTCGTGGTGAAAACGAAGAAGAGACCCATAGCACTTGCAACGGCCGTGGTGAAAACACCGCCCGAAACAAATAAGGCTTTCATCGGTATCTTAAGTACACCGTGGTTGACAAGGTCAATGAGAAGACCCATAAGAATCTCAGGAGCTTTTTCGACAAAACCTGAAAGCAATTGAGCCTGAGTGATCAGTCGCGTTCGCTCAATGACATTCGGTGTGATCGTAGAAAGCATACCTGTTCGTGCGATACCGCTGATGGTACCTATGACCTCGTTGACAACGTGGAACAAAAGGTAAAAGACCAATTTACCTGCGTTATACGGTCCTGTGTTTGCAAATATAAGAGGCAGAAGCCAATAGATAATTGAAAGGAAAAATCCGGGACCTGCTGCAAAAAGAAGCCACGGTCTGAATTTACCTAATCTTGTTCTGGTTCTGTCCACCATTGCAGCAAGGAAAATATCATTAATAACGTCCCAAATACCGTTGATAAAAGTAACAACTGTCTGGAATTTTAAACCGACCTGAACGATATCAGTAATGAAAACGTCCTGGTACTTGTTTATGTTAAAACTCTGAGAGATATCATAAACAACGTAAGCAACTGTTTCTTTTGATCCGACATAACGTCTGTTGTTTGATATGGTACGACTGGCACGTAATTCCTGCTGCTCTTCTAACTGGTTTTCAGACACAGCACTTTTTGCCATTATACCGCCCCTTTCCTAATATAATGCATAAATTATAACATATTTGAAAAGAAAATTCAATTATAAAAATGTATTTTTGTCTAAATTTACAAGATTGTGCATTTTATATAAATGTGATATACTTTTTTGTGAGGTGATACCATATGAGTAATACTACAAAGTTTAGTTTGATTTTTGCACTGGTAGGTCTTGCTGTCGGTGCAGTGATGTCATTCATTATTGACGGAAATATAGTAATAGATATGATAATCGGCACCCTTGCAGGTGCCGTTACGGGATATTTTCTTAATTCTTTTATACTTAAAAAATGAGATCAGCTGTCCTCGCATTAACAAGTTTTAGCAATGCTGCAGGGGAGATTTCTATCTGTGCACCTACCTTGCCTGCACTGACTGCAACCGTTTCAAGCGTTATTACATCAAGATGAAAAGTAGTCTTGAACTGTTTCTTCATTCCTACAGGGCTGCAACCGCCGTGTATATATCCGGTGAGTGGAAGCAGCTCATCCTGACGTATCATTTCGATTGACTTCTCGTTGACTGCCTTTGCTGCTTTCTTTAAGTCGAGATGTTCAGCTACCGGAATTACAAAAACATAATAATTCTTACTTGCTGCACGTGTTACCAAAGTTTTATAAACGCAACGTACGTCCTTGCCTACAAAATTTGCGACAGTAACACCGTCAGTCGGAATACCCTCACCGTGCGGATAAAAGTGCGGTGTATAGGGTATTTTTTTCTGCTCTAAAATCCGCATAACGTTTGTTTTTTCTGCTTTTTGTCCCATAAAATCACTCTAAATAATCGACAATTTTTGTTGTTTTTCCGTTACGGATGTAAACTCTGGGTACACGGCGTGTGATACAGCATAAAAATTCGTAGTTGAATCTGCCTGAGATCTCACCGATTTCCTCACAGGAGATGAAATCATCACCGTCTTTGCCTACGAGGGTTACGTTGTCACCGATCATAACATCGGGGATGTCAGTTACGTCAACCATAAACTGATCCATGCAGACTCTGCCGACTATTTTTGCACGTTTACCATGAATGAGGACGCTTCCTTTGTTTGAAAGCTGTCTTGGATATCCGTCAGCATAACCCACGGGGATTGTTGCGATAACTGTCGGCTTCTCAGCGATATATGTCGAGCCGTAGCTGACAGTATCACCTTTGTTGATAGTTTTGACATTGATGACAACGCTGTGAAGCTCCATAGCGGGTTTTACGTCGATACTGTCTTTCTGAACTTCGTCAGAAGGATACAGTCCGTATGTGATGATACCGCTGCGAACCATATTAAGAAAATCATCGTGCATATCTATGATAGCTGCACTGTTGCAAACGTGTTTGATAGGAATGTCGATACCGAGATTATCCAGTTTTGACACAAACTCTCTGAAAAGCGAAAGCTGCTTATTCATAGAAGTCTTGTCAGCGTGATCCGCACAGGCAAAATGAGTGAAAATGCCGTCAATTTCTATATTGGATAGCTCAGAAATGCGTTTGATTTCTGCTATGCTTTCATCATTAGGGATGTAGCCGATTCTGCCCATACCCGTATCGATTTTCAGGTGGATATGTGCAGTCGTACCCATCTGTTTTGCAGCTTCGTTAAGGCTCTTTGCGATGCCGTACTGAAAAACAGTGAGCATTATATCGTTCCGTATGATAGTTTCAAACTGATTCGGAAAAACGAAATCAAGAATAAGTAAAGGTTTGGTTATACCTGCTCGTCTTAAAGCGAGTGCTTCACCGACAGTAGCTACAGCGAAGCCGTAAGTGCCGATTTCGCTGAGTGCCTTTGAAACCTCGATTGCACCGTGACCGTAAGCGTCAGCTTTAACGACGGTCATTACCTTTGTATCCTTACCGACTTTTTCGATGACCTTGCGTATATTTTCACAGATACAGTCAAGGTCGATTTTTAAATATACTCTGTTAAGATAGTCAAGACTGCTCAAAATAAGCACCCCTTAGTCAATTACTCTGATTGTTTCAATTACAGGCTGCTGATCCTTTGGAATGGAATCCGATTCAGGTGTATTGTCACGTATGCGGTCGATTATATTCATACCGTCTGTAACATAACCGAAAGCGGCATAGTTACCGTCAAGGAAGGTGCTGTCCTCAAGGCAGAAGAAAAACTGTGAAGAAGCACTGTTCGGATCACCGGTACGTGCCATTGAGATGACACCGCGTTTATGGCTTATTGCGTTCTGTACACCGTTGTTGGAGAATTCACCTTTTATGGGTTTTACAGAGTCACCTGCACCGCCCTGAAGAACGAAGTCTTTATCAAGTCTGTGGAAACTTAATCCGTCATAAAAACCGCTTTTTGCAAGAGAGATGAAGTTTTCGACAGTTATCGGTGCCTCGTCGGGATAGAGCTCAATTTTGATTGTCCCGTAGTCCTTGATTGTCATTTCAACGTGATGTACTTTATTTTTTCTGATATTTGAGTCCGCAGATACATTCGGTTCAGCAGTTATTGTGGCATCTGAGGAACCGCTGTCGTTGTCTTGCTTTTTGTCGCTGTCACCCGAACAAGCGGCAAAAGAAGAAAGAATCAGAAACATACATAATGTAAGAGAAATGAATTTTTTCATCGTTAACACCTCGTATATAAATTAAAACATATTATATCATAGTACAATCTTATAGACAAGTAAAATTTTTATGTTATAATATTCCGGAAATGAGGTGTGGTTATGTTTGTATGCAACTCGTGTCCGCGAAAGTGCAATATTGACCGTGAGATTGTAACGGGCGTCTGCGGTGTGAATGCCGCTTATAAGGTAGCGAGGGCGGCTCTTCATCATTGGGAAGAACCTTGTATAAGCGGTGAAAGAGGCAGCGGAACAGTTTTCTTTTCGGGTTGTTCTCTTAAATGTGTCTTCTGTCAGAATTTTGAAATCAGCAGGAATGCTTTCGGCAAAGAAATTTCAGAAGAGCGACTGATTGAAATTTTTAAAGAGCTTGAAAATCAGGGTGCACACAACATTAACCTTGTAAATCCCACTCATTATTCGTTACAGCTTTCTGAAACTCTGGAAAAATACAAGCCATCGGTACCCGTTGTGTGGAATACAGGCGGATATGAAAACGTCGGAAGTCTCAAAAAACTCGACGGATTGGTTGATATTTACCTGACGGATATTAAATATGTAAGCGAGAGCGTCTCAAAAAAGTACAGTGGTGCTGAAAATTATTTTTCTGTCGCATCTGAGGCTGTGCTGGAGATGCAGCGTCAGGTGGGTGAAAATGTCTTTGATGAAGACGGAATAATGAAGAGAGGGCTTATAATACGTCACCTTGTCTTACCCGGAAATGTCAGTCAGGCTTTTAAGGTGATGGATTGGGTAAAGGCAAATTTGCCGGATGATACGGTGCTGAGTCTTATGAGTCAGTACACTCCGTGCTCAAAAGCATCTGAATATCCTACTATTAACCGTAAAATAAGTCAAAGAGAGTATGACCTCGTGATTGACTATGCCGAAAAGCTTGGATTCGAAAATGCATTTATCCAGGAGATTGAGTCCTCATCTGAAGAATTTATTCCCGAGTTTGATTTAAGCGGTATATAAATATTTGACTTTTATGAACAATAATATTATAATGGTATAAATATATTTTTGGAGGAATACTAATGAGAAAACACAGCAGAATAATCTCTGTTTTTATGGTGCTCGTAGTGATGTTTTCACTTTTTACTTTCAAAAGTGCAGCAGCATCAATCACAAAAATAGAGGTCGTAACCTTGCCGACAAAGACAACCTTTGTCAAGGGTACAGATTGGGACTACGGTCATTGGACTTATCCTGAGGGAGACGGCTTCGGTGTATTTACACCTGACGGAAAGAATATTTCCTTTATGCATCAGGGCGGCTACTTCTCACGTTATCAGGACAGAGGTATGCTTGATATGAACGGTCTTGTGGTTAAGGTAACTTACAGCAACGGAACGACCAAAAATATCGCATACAAAGAAACAAAACACAGCAATGGTGTTGTTGAGCAGAACATCTACTTTTCACCTGCAGGCGGCGAGTTCAAGGTTGGCGAGAACACAATTGAAGTTTATTTCCTTGAAAATTACAACGTATACGCAACATATAAAATCAATATCGTTGAAAACGGTGTTATAAAAGGCGATGTCAATTCTGACTCAAAAGTAAATTCAACAGACGCTCTTATGGTTCTTCAGCATTCAGTAGAGCTTATCACTCTCACATCTGCACAAAGAGATGTTGCAGATATGAACTCTGATACAAAAGTAAACAGTATTGATGCCCTTATGATTCTTCAGAAGAGCGTTGGTATGTAATAAAAATTACGGCATAATTCGTTATGCCGTTTTTTTGCAAAGGCAAATATTCTGATTTGTAAAAAAGGTGATCGCAGTGGACAAATGCGTCGTTTTGAAAGCAGAGAGTTACGACGACAGTTTACTTTTTGATATAGTAAGACGTCACTTTGAACAGCATGACATAAAATCAAAAATACCTTCGGGAGCAAGAGTGCTTCTTAAACCGAATCTGGTAGTTGATAAGGATGCTGCATTTTCGGTGACAACCAATCCGCATTTTGTGTACGCTGTGGCAAGGAATCTTAAAGAGATAGGTGTAGAGGATATCACCGTTGCTGACTGTCCGGGAGGAGCTTTGCTTTTGTTCTCGGAAATGGAAGCGGTATATCAGAAAACGGGTTACTCTTTTTTGTCAGAGTATGCAAAACTGAACACGGAGTTTGACAGTAGTGATGTTTTGTCTGCTGACGGTAGTGTTAATAAAAGCTTCAACATAATCAATGCCATCAAAGATGCGGATTATATTATAAATATTCCAAAGCTCAAAACCCACAATATGACCTGTATAACTGCAGGAGTAAAAAATCTCTTCGGAAGTATACCGGGACTGCAGAAACCTGCGTTTCATGCCAAGTATCCTGCAGTCAAAGATTTCTCGAATATGTTGGTTGAACTGGCACAGACGGTCGGAGCAGATTTTACGATAATTGATGCTATTGATATTATGGAAGGTGACGGTCCGACCAACGGTAAAAAAAGACATCTCGGTCTGACGTTTTCTTCGTGTGATGTTTTTTCGCTTGATGCATTTATCATCGATTTGCTTGGTATACCGGAAGATTTTGTTGCGACAGTTTCAGCATCGAAGCAGAAAAATCTTATAAATAAAGGTTATGAAGTCATAGGTGATATTGATTTCCGACCGGAGAAACCGATATTGCTTCCGTCAGGTTTCAGTGCAAAGTCAGGAATTGGTAAACTCACAGCAAAGGCTAAGACGACTGCAGAAAAACTCAGTTCATATGTTTTAATTAAGTATCCGAAGATGAACGAAAGGTGTGTCCTTTGCAAAAAATGTGTCGTTACTTGTCCTAAAAAAGCACTTTCAGTCAAAGAAGAAAGCATTGTTCTTGACAAGAAAAAGTGTATCGGCTGTCTTTGCTGTGACGAGGTTTGTCCCAACGCGGCGGTAGATATCAGGAAAAAGATTAAAACGAAAAAATAGTTATGGTTGTGTATAGTGATGAGAATTCTGTTTATTCAGCCTTCAGCAGGGTTTCTTTTAAGAGGAACGACGTACCCTGTCTGCAGAAGCATTATGGTAACAGCATCATATATGAAATCGCTTGGTCACGAAGTTAAGGTTTATGACAGATGTATCGATTTTAACAAAGCGGAGGAAGTTTTTGATGAATTTTCTCCGGCACTCGTTGTGGTTTATGTGCCTCCTACGGCATCGCCTAAGGATGCGGTTGAGACTTCGTCTGTCGCTAAAAAGTGTGGCTGCACCGTAGTATGGGGCGAGGTTGTTGCAGCTGCGTTTTCAGAGCAGATTATCAAAGGAAAGTATGCTGATTTTGTCCTTACAGGTGAGACTGAAAAGAAACTTCAGGATCTGATTTATGAGCTCGAAAACGGCAGAGATTTTTCCACAGTTGCAGGACTGACATATGAATCAGAAGGTGTGATAAAAACTACACCGAATTTAAACGATACTGATCTTTGCTCTGTTCCTGAAATTGATTGGGATCTGATCGACGTTAAAAAGTGTTTCAGAGAGTTTCCGCATTGTAAGAAAATGCTGTATATGTACACCTCCAGAGGTTGTCCGTATAAATGTACATATTGCTATAACACGATGTTTTACAATTCACAGCATAGAAAACGCCCTATAAAGTATGTTCTGAAAGAAATCAAATATTTGGAAGAAAAATACGGTCTTGACGGTGTTAATTTTTCGGATGAACTTCTTTTGCTCAGCGACGATGAAATAGAAGAAATAACGAGATTCAGAAAGGAAAACAATCTGCAGTTTTTCTGGGGTGCCGAAACGCGTGCTGATGCTTACAAGGATATCGGAAAACTTAGAAAGATGTATGACTCCGGATGCAGATGGCTTATGCTCGGTCTTGAAACAGGAAGCGAGGAAATACGTAGCCGGGTCAATAAACCTATGGATAAACAGGTTATCAAAAATTTTGTCGATATGTGTACCGAAGCAGGGATAACGACATTCGGCTCATTTATAATAGGTTTTCCTGATGAGACCCGGGAAAACCTGAAAGATACGGTCAGTTTTGCTCTGAGTCTTAATCTTGATGCCTTTTTATTTAACTATTATATAACTATCCCGAAAACTCCTATGGGAAATGAAACGGTAAGGAAACATAAAGTTGATCTGGATGAGGCTTTCCTTTCGTCGCAGGCTGCAGGCCAGCTCCAAAGTCTTTCGAAAAACTATTCCTGTATTCCCGAAGTGGAGCTTAAGGTTGTAAAAAGCTATTTTGACTGGTTGACGTTTACGAGGAAAAAGGCGGAGTCTGATTCTAAAAATATGTTTTTGAAAAAGGCTGTTGATGTGCTTTCTCATTTAGCAGACGGGGGATTAAAGAATTCTGCAAAGAATTTATATGATGCAGGAAAAGCTTTTCTTACGGTCGCATATTATTCGACCATGTTTCCTGAAATAAAAAAAGAATACGGACTCTACAATGTCAACCGTAAGAAATACCGTAAATAAAATGTGGCTGTAAAAACATTCGTTTTTACAGCCTGTTTTGTTATTCTATTGAGTCGAGATTGACTCCCTTTGTTTCTTTTACCTTCGTTGCAAACATTACAGCAGCGACTCCTACTGCAATAACAGAGATCGTAAGGCATACCCACCATATCGGGAACATAATCATTCCTAAGATAGCAAGACCGTAGCCGACAACGAGTCCGATGATAACGAGCAGTCCCTCTGCTCCGACGACGGAAGCACGGATGTCCGTAGGAACTTTTTCGGTCATCATAACGTTCATATAATCTCTGCCGATCCAGTATGAACCCTGATAAAGTCCTGCGAAGGTTCCGACGAGGTAAGGGTTCCACCCGAGAAGGACGCCTGCGACGAAAAGGCAGTATCCTACGATACAGGTAACGGAGAATCCGGTAACTGTCGCTTTTCTGCCGAGCTTGTCAGCGATGAATCCTGAGAGAAATGTGATTGTAGCATAGATTACGGGAACCATGAACAATGCTTTTGTAATATCACTTGTACTCATACCTGCGGTATGCATCGTTGATTCAAAATAAAGAGCTATTGCAGGCATTGCGGAGTCGAATATAATGTGTGATATGATCAGCTTCTTGGTGTCAGGGTTAGAGAAGATGTATTTTACACCGTTGAAAACACCCGCTTGATTTCTCTGCGCCTGCTTCTGCTTCTTTTTCAGGTCCTTCTCTTTTTGCCTTTCGGCAAGAGGGCGGGCGAGATAAGCGGTTCTTTCATTTATGAAGACTTTTGTATCTTTTGCGAATAAAATTACGAAAAGAACTGCGACAAAACCGATGATAGCAGGGACAAGGAAGATTTCACGCCATTTTGTAGCGTCATCTCCCATTATCATATCTCTGAGTGTCGGGATCAGGATGACACCTAAAATACCGAAGCTTTTAAGAAAACTGTAGATCTTTGCACGGTGCTTATCAGGCGCTTCTTCAAGAATGTATATGATCTGAATGTCGTGTCCCATAAAGAAGCTTATGAAAGCAAATCCGACGAGAAACATTATGTAACTTGTTGAAAGGTTGATAATCAAAAGACCTGCGGCCATACCGAGAGTAGAGATAGCAAAAAGCGGTTTACGTCCCCACTTATCAGCAAGTGCTTTGTAAAAAGGGGTTATAGCTCCGAACGCATATGTAAATATGCTGATGCTCTGATGAAGCGCAAGTCCTTCGTTGTAACCGTAAATTTTACCGAAGAACGGATTGTTCACGAAAAACTCCGTAACAAAAGATGACTGCACCGTAACTGTAAGGTTACTCGTTACTTCATCAACGATATTAACAAGAGCTATCAAAGAAAGAAGGATAAGAAAATAACCCTTATAGTTTCCTTTTTCTTTTGTTTTATTCAGTTTTCTGAGCTGTTTTGTTTCGAAAGACAGTTTTTCTTTTTTCATTGTAAGGTCACCTCTCAGTCAAGCATAAGCCTGATGAAAAGTCCGCCCTGCACGGTACGGTGGCGGAATCCTACCATTTCTGAAGTATCCGCATAGTACCAGTCTGTCATAGGTACTCTTGTGCGCATTGTGTCGTATGCTTTCCAAAGAAGAGAAGCGAAAAATTCGAAATCATCCTTGCTGTCAGCGAGAGTTGCCACCCAGATGAGCCAGTCAGACTTTGTATATTTTTCTCTTGAATCAAGAGGCACACCATAGGGGAGTGCTTCTTTTTTATATCTCTCGATTTCTTTTCTGAAGAATTCAGCAGGGAAAATATCTGTTTTCCAGATTTTGTCCCAGACAGAGTTGTATTTAAGGCTGAATGTACCGGGACGGTCATAAGCAAGACGGTAGCTTCCGTCTTCATTTTCTGCGTTTTTCAGGAATGAACCGGCATAATCCTTTGCAATTGCCATAAGCTCGTCTGATTCAGTTTCTTTGCCGAGGTTTTTAAGGATATCGGCAAAACCTGCCAAACCCATAATAGCTTTGAGTGAAAGATTGCAGTTGTGAGCAAGGTGACCTGCAAAGTCGTCTGTGCAAAGCTGATGCTCAGGATCTCTGCCGTATTTCACAAGGTACTTGCTCCACTTTTCGAGGATATCAAAATTGTCCCTTGCGAAAGAGTAGTCGTTGTCAGCCTTACAGATTGCGGAAACGAGGATGATCATATTACCGCATTCCTCAACGGGCATCTGATATTCAAGTCTGTTTTCAGCATATACCTGTCCGTTGACAAGAGGGTACTGACCGACGTCGTGCGGTGCAAAGTCAAATTCCCATGCATCGGAAGTAGCGTAACGGAAAATCGGACGAAGCATACCTTTAAGAAGTTCTGTGTTATAAAGAAGATACATAGGTGCACTCGGATAGGTAACGTCGACTGTTGCTGCACATCCGTTTGAGAAGCATTCTTTTGAGATGTAAAGATTGTTTCCGTCCTTGTCGACTACGAGCTTGTGTGCGGCCATTACCTGACGGTAGGCGAGTGTAAGCATTTCAGCATACTTCTCTGTGCCTTTTGCGGTTGCTTCAGCGATAAGTTTATCTGAAAAAGCATTACATTTACTCAGAAGCTCATCGTATTCATTTGCAGCTTCGCTGATTGCTTCTTCGATTGTTTTACCGTCGTTTTTCCAGTAAGCTTTAAGGTTTTCACCGAAATATACCATACTGTCAATATCGTCATAAGCGAAAAGGAAAAGTTTCTCTTTTTCTATTTCAGCTTCAGCGTATACAGAATAAAGGTTTTCGATTACGGCATTTCCCGTCTTTGCTTCACCTTCTGCGGCAAGATAGCAGTAACCCCAGTCAATTCTTACATCGTCACCGCTTCTCCAGAGGATCTTCTGATCACCGCTGCCGATTTTTACACAGGAAAGTCCGTCAATACACACATCTTCGGACCAGGCTTTACCCTCATTTGCCTTGTTGAGGACAAGCTCTTCGGTAACGTAGATTTTTGCGTTTACCTTGTGCTCTTTACCGTCAATGCTCTCGTAAGAAAGCTTGAGGTACGAAACGGGACGTGATGCATAATAAAGATCCGTGACGAGCATAGGGGAAGTGAATTTTGCAGTAAGCCTGATACCGGCATCCTCGTAAACAGCAGTTGTTGAGAATGTATCGGCGTCGATGCTTGCAACATTCATCTTTTTGCAGTTATCGTCGTCACCGAGAAAACGTAAAATCTCACCGTCAACATTCACATAACCGATGATGTTGTTTTCTGCAGCAGTCCAATGGGTTGTGGGCTTGCCGTTGATATCATCTGTCCAGACCGAAAAGTACGGATCGACCGTAATAAGCGGAATGGAGGGCATTCTCATTTTCATAAAATCATTCCTCTATAAATTTTTTCATCATTGACGGACCGAAATCGACATAAACACCTGTTGCTTTTGCTGTGTCTTCGTTGATTGAGTCAACTCCGCTGTCTTTTTCTGCTGATTTTTTATAAATCATATAGGGAACAGGATCACTTGCGTGAGTTTTTGTTACGATAGGTGTCGGATGGTCAGGAAGGATCATAATCTTATAATCTTCGCCGATTTCCTCAAGTCCGTTTATTATAACTGGAAGAACCTTTTCGTCGATAAGCTCGATAGCTCTTACCTTGTTTTCGGGTTCGTTTCTGTGTCCGCACTCGTCGGGAGCTTCGATATGAACGTAAACGAGATCTGCACCGTTCTTAAGCTCTTCGACGGCAGCGTTTGCTTTGCCCTCAAAGTTTGTATCGATGTAACCTGTTGCACCTTCAACGTCAGGCGTATTCATACCTGCGGCAATGCCGATACCTTTGAGAAGGTCGACAGCTGAGATGACAGAGCCCTTGATTCCGTAAAGATCGGTGAAAAGGGGAAGCATCGGCTTCTTACCTTCGCCCCAGAGCCAGATTGAGTTTGCAGGACGTTTGCCTTCTGCAATTCTTCTCTTGTTGACGGGATGATCCTTGAGCACATCGTAGCTCTTTCTCATCAGGTCGACGAGCTTTTCAGCGGTCGGTGCTGTCGAAATGTAAGGACCGACAACTCTGTCTGAAATGTCGTGAGGCGGTGTCATATTGCCGAGATCAACAGTACCTCCGTGATGGATAAGGCAATGACGGTAGCTTACACCGTTATAGAAAGTAAACTCATCATTTCCGAAAACTTCCTGAACTGTCTTGATTATCTCAGCAGCGTCAGCACTTGAGATATCTCCTGCGGAGTAGTCAACCATTGTCTTTTCGCCGTAATTTTCTTCGTCAGAAAGTGTAACGAGGTTGCAACGAAGAGCGATGTCATCGTCTGCCATTTTTACTCCGATGCTTACAGCTTCAAGAGGGGAACGACCTGTGTAGTACTTCATAGGATCGTAGCCCATAACGCTGAGATTTGCGACGTCGCTTCCGGGCTTGAGACCCTCGGCAACAGTACGCACGAGACCTACTTCGCCCTTCTGAGCGAGGCGGTCAAAATTAGGCTTTTTTGCAAGCATCATAGGAGTCTTGCCGCCTAAAGCCGGTACGGGATAGTCTGCCATACCGTCGTATAAAATTACTGCATATTTCATAGGTATCACCTTGATAATTAAAGATTTTTGAAAACACAAAGGCTTTCTTCAGCACACTCAGCAAACGTTTTTCCGTCAGGGACACGTGCTTCGAAGCTGATTCGTGCTTCACGTTTGTCATATCCGATCTCACGGAGAAGATCAACTATCTCCTGATAGTTTTCACCGTCGCCCGGGGCAGGATACTGACGGTCGTTGACCACACTTGCCATATGGATATGGACAATATGGTCTTTCGCTTTTCTGATTGAGTCAAAACTGTCTTTGTTATATCCGAAATGGTAGAAGTCAACGAGAATTTTAACAAACGGACTGCCGACAGCCTCGACTACCTTCAATGATTCATCGATTGTGTTCAGAATATTGCTTTCACCGTATGAAAGGTTTTCAAGAGCACAGATGATGTTGTATTTTTCACACATTGGAACAACGTGGTTCTTCAAAAAATAAATCAGTCTTTCAAAAGCGGTGTCGTAGCTGACACTTTCAGGGAAATTTCTTGCACCGGAAGAACCCATAACGACAATTTCGAGTCCGAGACGCTGAGCCTTGTCGAAAGCTCTGTTCAGATACTCATCGATCGCCTCATAATCGGGGGAGTCAACGGTAAATTTATATTCTCCCGGAATCATACAGTTTGCCACTTCGTATGAGTAGCCGTTTTCGGAAGCGTCAGCAACAAGCTTATCAATCTCATCATAAGAGAGAGACGATAGATTGCCGAGATGTGCTTCGTGGTAATCAGCACCGACGTTTTTTACTGCTTCGGCATCATTGAAGTCTCTTGTAAAACCAAAACGAAAGTCAGACATATTAATCCTCCTTTATTCTTCGTCCTGCCAACCCTTGCAGACGTCAACCCAACCGATATAATTCTGAGCATATTTTTCAAGATCGGCAGGGGTCATTTCGATAGCGCTGTTTGAACTTCCGACGGCAGGGAAGACGGTTTCGAATCTCCTGAGAGACTCATCAAGATAAGTTTTTACACCGTCTTTTATACCGAACGGGCAGACACCGCCGATTGCGTGTCCGATGAGTTCAACGACTTCTTCGGGAGTCAGCATTTTTGCTTTAGCTGAAAAAGCAGATTTATATTTTTTGTTATCAATCTTGGCATCTCCAGCAGCGAGGATGAGTATAGGCTCTTCTCCTACTTTAAAAGAAAGAGTTTTTGCAATTCTTTTTCCCTCGACTCCGACTGCCTGAGCCGCAAGTTCGACCGTTGCACTTGAAACGTCAAATTCAAGAACTTTATCTTCAAGTCCGAACTGTCTGAGATAATCTTTACCTGCCTGAATAGACATAGCCTTTACCTCACTTTAGAAAATAACTCTTGATTTTGTCTGTTCAACGATAAGCTCAACGAACTCATCAACGTTCATTGCTCCGATGTCGCCTTCACCGCGTTTACGGACAGATACGCAGCCTGCTTCGATATCCTTATCGCCCATAAGAAGCATATAGGGAATCTTTTCAAGCTGAGCTTCACGGATCTTGTAGCCGATCTTCTCACTTCTTGTATCAACTTCACAACGGATACCTGCTGCTTCAAGTTTGGCTTTTACTTCGTAAGCGTAGTCGTGATGTCTGTCAGCGATCGGAAGAAGCTTAACCTGAGTAGGAGCAAGCCATACCGGGAAAGCACCTGCATATTTCTCTATAAGAAGAGCAAGTGTTCTTTCGTAGCATCCGATAGAAGTACGGTGGATGATGTACGGATTCTTCTTGCTTCCGTCAGAGTCAGTATATTCCATACCGAATTTCTCAGCGAGCATCTGGTCGATCTGAATTGTAATAAGTGTATCTTCCTTGCCGAATACATTCTTGATCTGGATATCAATCTTCGGTCCGTAGAAAGCAGCTTCACCGACACCGATTTTGTATGGAATTTCAAGATTATCAAGGATCTTCTT
>JAGBFD010000126.1 GCA_017936645.1 Clostridia bacterium | reverse complement strand
TATGGCTATCTTCCGTTTGAAGTTCAGACTATGATTGCAGATGGTATGAACATCCCACTTGAAAAGGTGTACGGTGTTTCTACTTTCTATGCTCAGTTTGCACTCTCTCCGAAGGGTGAGTATAACATCTCTGTTTGCCTCGGTACAGCTTGCTATGTTAAGGGCGCACAGGATCTTATTGACAGAATCTGTGAGAATCTCGGAATCGGTGCAGGTGAATGCACAGATGACGGTAAATTCTCAGTAGAGGCTTGCCGTTGCATCGGTGCTTGCGGTCTTGCTCCTGTTCTTACTGTTAATGACGAAGTTTACGGTAAGCTCGTTGCAGACGATATCGACGGTATCCTTGCAAAATATAAAGCATAAATTTTCAGTTTGATTTACGGAGGAGCTTATGCGGGAACTATCCTTGAACGTCCTTGACATTGCACAGAATTCCATTTCCGCCAATGCACCGCTTATCGAAATTGAGGTGCTTGAAGATACTGAAAAGAAAGAGCTTCTTATCGGTATATACGACAATGGAAAGGGTATGACACCTGAGCAGGTTGAGAATGTAAAAGATCCGTTTTTCACTACGAGAACTACCCGCAAAGTCGGAATGGGAATTCCTCTTTTCAAACTCGCTGCAGAGCAGACGGGCGGACATCTTGAAATCAGGTCCGAAGTCGGCAAGGGGACAAGGGTTACCGCTGTTTTTAAGACAGACAGCATTGACTTTACCCCGATAGGCGATATGAACTCCACCGTTTTAATGCTGATTACAATGAATACCGATCGTGAATTTATATACCGTTTCGGTATCGATGAAAGAATATTCACTCTATCCACAGAGGAGCTCAAAGCCATTCTCGGTGATGTACCTCTTTCGGAACCTTCGGTTTCGATGTGGATTAAAGAGTATCTTGAAGAACAAACACAAAATATTCGTGGAGGTAAGCGTTATGAAATCACTTGAAGAATTGATGGCTATCCGTGATAAAGCGAGAGCATCAATGACAGACCGTGAGGGTAATGGCGATAGTATCCGTATCGTTGTAGGTATGGCAACCTGCGGTATCGCAGCAGGCGCAAGACCCGTTCTCAACGCATTTGTTGACGAGGTCGCTAAGAGAGGTCTCAAAAATGTTACGGTTGCTCAGACAGGATGCATCGGTATGTGTCAGTATGAGCCGATCGTTGAAGTATTTGTACCGGGCAAGGAGAAGGTTACTTATGTTAAGATGAGCCCTGAAAATGTGCCCGAAATCGTTGCCAATCATATCGTTAACGGCAATCCCGTTATCGAAAAGACAGTTGGCGCTAACTTTAAAGACTAATTAAGGAGGAAAACACAATGTATCGTTCACATGTTCTTGTCTGCGGCGGTACCGGTTGTACCTCCTCTCACAGTAGCGAGATCATCGAAGCTCTTGAGTCAGAACTCAAGGCTAAGGGTCTCGAAAATGAGATTAAGGTTATCAAAACCGGTTGCTTCGGACTTTGTGCGTTAGGCCCGATTATGATCGTATATCCCGAAGGCTGCTTCTACAGCGAGGTTAAGGTTGAGGACGTTCCCGAAATCGTTGAAGAGCATCTTCTCAAGGGTCGTATGGTTACTCGTCTTATCTATGATGAGACAATCACAAAGGATGAAATCAAACCTTTGAATGAAACAAATTTCTATAAGAAGCAGCATAGAATTGCGCTTCGTAACTGCGGTGTTATCGATCCCGAAAGCATCGAAGAATACATCGCTATGGACGGCTATCAGGCTCTTGCAAAGTGTCTTACAGAGATGACACCGGAAGAGGTTATTCAGGTAGTCAAGGATTCAGGACTTCGTGGCCGTGGCGGCGGCGGATTCCCGACAGGTCTTAAATGGAGCTTCACAGCTAAGAATGCAGCAGACCAGAAGTATGTTGTATGTAACGCTGACGAAGGCGACCCGGGTGCATTCATGGACCGTTCGGTTCTTGAAGGTGACCCCCACTGTATCGTTGAAGCTATGACAATCTGCGGTTACGCAACAGGTGCTACAGAGGGTTACGTTTACGTCCGTGCTGAGTACCCGATCGCAGTTGCTCGTCTTGATAAGGCTATCAAGGATGCTCGTGAAAACGGTCTTCTCGGTAAGAATATCTTTAATTCAGGCTTTGACTTTGACCTTCACATCCGTCTTGGTGCAGGTGCATTCGTGTGCGGTGAGGAAACAGCTCTTATGACTTCAATCGAAGGCAACCGCGGTGAGCCCCGTCCTCGTCCTCCGTATCCTGCAGTCAAGGGTCTTTTCGGCAAGCCGACTACAGAAAATAACGTTGAGACATTTGCTAATATTCCGCAGATCATTCTCAATGGTGCAGAGTTCTTCTCATCAATGGGTACAGAGAAATCAGCAGGTACAAAGGTATTTGCTCTCGGCGGTAAGATTAATAACACAGGCCTTGTTGAAGTTCCGATGGGTACAACTCTTCGTGAGGTTATCGAAGATATCGGTGGCGGTATCCCCAACGGCAAGAAGTTCAAGGCTGCTCAGACAGGTGGTCCTTCAGGCGGATGTATTCCGGCTTCACTTATGGACACTCCGATCGACTATGACAACCTCACAGCTATCGGCTGTATGATGGG
>JAGBFD010000125.1 GCA_017936645.1 Clostridia bacterium | reverse complement strand
CCATACATTTATAGTTGGGATTGTTATAAACTCTGTCGTAAAGAACCTTCTTACCCATACGAAGCTTTGCTTTGAATACGTCAAAGTCAGGCTCGTCGAAGTCTACATAGCAGAAAGCTTCTTTAAGTGACTCACGGATAAGAGTAGCATAGTCGTTGCCCATACCCGGCATAAAGAGTGCATTGTAAACAGCCTTGAAGTCCCAGTAAATCTCGTTGATCTCATCATCAGTAGTTGCAATGAATGAACATTCAAGCTTCTTGAGAGTGCTCTCGTTTGAGTGCCATACGAAGTATGATTCGATGTCGATATCGAAAACTTCGCCTGCCTTAGCACAGTCTGTAAGAACAACTGCATTACGGAACGGGTCAAGACCCTGGAAGGGGACACCGTTTACTGAAACGAGAGAGTCACCGCCGAAGTAAACATAAAGAGAAACCTTCTTGCCTTCAAACTTTTCGGGGATAACAATCTTATTCTTAAAGAAAGCACTTACACCGTTACCGCCCCAGTAGTCGCCAACGTTAAGCTCTTTCCACTCGTCATAGAAAAATTCATAGTCGCCGATATCTTTGTAATTGCACTCACGCATTTTCCAAGCGTCCGTAAGCTCGAAATCAGTGTAGATTCTCTTTTTGAGAGTCTTAAGCTTGATTTCAGCAAGCTCGTCAAAAGCAAAAATACCGCGCTGTTTGTTTTTGATAAGACCGCGCCATGTGTCGATATGGGCTTCCATACCTTCCACAGAGGGGATGGTCTTCTTTGCATCATTCGCCATAATTACGCTCCTCGCTTTTAAATTAACCTATCGCCGTGCGATATAATCGATTAATTATAACATTAAAGTATTTTTATTTCAATATTTATTCGCCAATAAACAGGAAAAATATGAAAACAAATCCCGTACAGAAACATAACGTACTGTGAATAATTAATATATTGCATAAATAATTTCTTTGTGGTAAAATATCCCTGCGACATAAACTGAATATTGTTATAGGTGTTGGTATGTCTTTTTGCTTGGTAGTAAAAATGCATGCTCTATTTTCACATATGCATACCGCACCTGTGTTAATATTTGGTTTGTGTCGCAGCAATCGGAGTTGTGCATTTTTCGGTGCGTAGCTTCGGCTGCGCACTTTTTCTTTTGGAGGAGTTATAAAATGAAAACAGCTATGAAAAAAGCTCTGTCTGCGTTGCTTGCGGTTGTGATCATTGCAACGGCAATACCGTTCACGGCATTTGCGGCAGACGAAAATGTGCAGGGAAATCAAACAGTATCAACTGATGTGGGCGATATGAGTCTGACTGCGACAAACTCATTCGGTGAAATGCTTTCAGAGTCATTGACTGAGCTGACAGATGAGCAGGACAACGGATATTACATATCTGATGTTGAGTATCAGGGTGATTGTGCACTTGTAACCTTTGCGACAAAGCAGAATTGTACAATCTGCGTTGCAGCTTACGAGGAGGATACAGGCAGAATGATAACCTCGGCAATGTCAGATGTTCTTGCGGCTGATACGGAGGTAATCGTTGAGTTTGAGGATGAGCTTCCTGATTACTTCGTGTTAAAAGCATTTATGCTTGATGATAATTCCGCAGCGTTGTGCAAAGCATATACTTGCAATGAAGAGACACAAATGTATGAGGATTTTGTAGAAACAACTGTGGAAGATTATCCTGAAGACAAGGTTATAAATCTTGACGAAAGTGTTGATAACAACTTCCTTGTTATGTCTGATGATACAACGACTGTTACAGCTGACGGTGCAAAAAATGCTCTTGTTTCCTATAACAGCGAAACAGGTGTCTATACCTTCAGCAACATAGATGAACAGGTTAAATCATTAAATATCGGTGATATCTTCTATTTTGATAACGGAGATGTTGAAGAGCTTACTTTTATCAAGGTCGGCTCGATTAATATCAGCGGCACAACCGCATACATTACAGAAGCAGAGACTTCGATAGAAGAAGTTTTTGACACGGTTAAAATTAATAACGATATGACCTCAGGTGAATTTGATGTCGACGAAGCTGAGGAACTTGAGGACGGCATTACCTATGATGGTGTCACGGAAATCGAAGAGTCTGAGGAATTCAGTACCTTTGCGTGGGAAAGTGAAAAAAGCATAACCTTTCAGCATGATTATACACTTGACAAAACTATCAAGCCGAAAGAGCCTAAAAAAATCGGAAAGTTAGCATCTCTGACCGGCTCTATTAAAATTGAGGGTTCGGCAGGTTTTTCCGTAACAGGTACGTTCAAGTACTATATCAGCAGAAAATTTTCAGAAGTCGAGTTTACTCTTACACCAAAAGTTTCGGTAAATGTGTCCGTTGAGGGTGTCGGCAGGTTTGAGGTGAAACTCAAGTCGCTCGATTACAGCCCGTGTCCGGGTGTTTATGTAGGCATTTCTCCGAAGTTTATCGTTGAAGCATCTGTTGAAGCGTCTTTCAACACAACTTTAAAATTTACTCTTGGTTTCGGTTACAATACAAACGACGGCTTGGTAAACAAAACTAAAAAACCGACATTTAAGCCTGAATTCAAAATAGAAGGCAAGATTTTTATCGGAGTTGACCTGGGACCGCACGCATATGTTATCAGCAAAAAGGCTGCAATGATTGAGCTTGGCTCTGAAATAGGTGCGCAACTGACGGCAACGCTTTCTACTGATAACGGAGAAAATCATCTTTGTAACTCCTGCCTTGACGGTGATATCGACCTTGTCGGAGATCTGACAGGTAAGCTTGTTTTTGGCGAAACAACAAAATGGGAAAAGAAAGTAACGATTACGTTCCTGAGCATTAAGATTGATATTGTAAGCTTCTATTATTCTTACACTCACGAGGAATTCGGTTGGGGTGAATGCCCTTACAGTGCAGAATCCGACGGAAACGGAGGCAATAATGGAAATGGTGATAATAATGAAGTCGGTGATCTCATCGAATTCGGCTCATACCCGCAGACGAAAGTAACGGACACGTCACTACTTTCAGCATTGAACTCACTCAGCCTGTCATGGGCATCATACGGCTATTATTCGGGTACGGGTAGTACGGCAGACGGTCAGATGCAACCCGGCGATTATATGAAATATGCAGATGTTACATACAAGGGCGAGAGATACCGTGCCGTGAAATTCACGGAGTACAGACCGTATTATACCGGATATCAGCCTTCAGCAAACAACACATATCAGGATGATAACGGATATTACACAAACACGGTTTATTGGTTTAAGTTCGAGCCACTCAAATGGCGCGTACTCGACCCGGATGAAGGCTTTATGGTGTGCGAGAGCATAATCGACTCACAGCCGTATAACAATACAAGCTACTGGAAGAACGGTAATTTTTGGCAAGACACAAGCTGTACAACGTATGACAATGATTACGCAACAAGTTCCATAAGAGACTGGCTTAATGATGATTTTTACCACACGGCATTTACGGCAGCGGAAAAAGCACAGATTCAGAAGTCCGCACAGGACAACAGCTGTTACGATCCGAACTATCCGCAGTATGACAGTGCAACCACGAACGATAAGATATTCCTTCTTTCGTGGGATGAGGTAACAAACAGCGAATACGGCTTTAATTCAAGCAGTGGTGCATATGATACCGCCCGCAGAGCGCAGGGAACAGACTATGCAAAGGCACAGGGGTTGTATGTTTATAACAGCACGGTCAGTGAGTATCCCTGCAATTCTTGGTGGTGGCTCCGTTCGCCGTACGACAGTTCGCATTATGCGTGTGGAGTCCATGACGGCGGCTACTGCAGCGACTTCAGCACCGTCGACCGCACTTACAATGGCGTTCGTCCCGCTTTAAAATTTAATCCGACATCCGGAATCTTTGAATCCTATGCTGAGCAATTCGAAACAGTAAGCATTGAAGGAGAAGTAAAAGCTGACCTTACAAAATATCTGACATCCAAAAAGTCTTGCATCGAGAACGAAGAATACGTCCTTATGGTTCTGAAGTCGGGCACGGAAATTTTTGAGCTTTCAGAAGAAGACTTGCTTTACATCGACCAGAAAACGGCAGAATCGGACGAGGTTTCCTTCACATACGTTCCGAAAACCGATGTCGAAGCTGATGTGTACATAATAGGTATGTCATCTTCGGGTGAAATAGTGCAGGAAATAATAACTGTGTCGGACATTCAGTCTGTTACGTACACTCAGCAGGAAGATACTCATAAAAACTTTACTGTCACAACCAACGGAAGAAAGACGATGATTCAGTTCATCGAGCCTGACGGTGGAACAAGAACATACGACAGATACAATAAAAATGTGTCGATTACAAGTTATAATTCAGACGGTGAAGTTGTCAACGCAATGGCTCGTGATCTTGCGTACGAAGTATGGGAAATCCAT
>JAGBFD010000124.1 GCA_017936645.1 Clostridia bacterium | reverse complement strand
TGTTACAGCGGTTTACGATGATTGCTATAACCAGGGGTACGAAAGAGTTGTATGTACGGACTGCGATGATATCATAAGCGAAATTCTTCTGCCAAAGAAGGCTCATACACCCGGTGAATGGACAACTGTAACTGAAGCGACCTGCATTGAAACCGGTGTTGAGGTTAAAGAGTGTACGGTATGTGGTTTCACAGTGGAAACACAGAGTATACCTACAATCGCTCACACCCCGGGTGATTGGATAATTGAAAAAGCCGCAAGTTGTACCGGGGTAGGAATTCAGACTAAAAAATGTACCGAATGCAGTACGATACTTGAAACACAGGACATTCCCGCAACAGGACACAGTCCGGGTGATTGGGAAGTTAAAATAGCCACAAACTGCTGGAGAGAAGGAACTCAGGCAATATTGTGCCAAACCTGTGGCTTGACGCTTGAATCGCAGAAAATTCCCAAAGTGGATCACGACTATATTTACAGTGTGGTCACAAGTCCGACTTGTGAGAAAAGCGGCGTAGGAAAATATACCTGCTCTATGTGCAGAGGCGGTTATCAGGTGAATATTGAACCGACGGGTGAACATATATATTCTGAGTGGACTCTCGTAAAAGAACCGACAGCTACGCAGGACGGTGAAAAAATACACACCTGCACGGGTTGCTCAAAAACTGAGACCGAAATCATAAACGCAACGGGATTTGAAGTGAAGTCTGGTGTGACGGTTGATTACATTACGGGTATTATCAGCGGAATCAAAGCAGGTGAGGTTTCTCTTGAACCGTATGCCGAGCTTGTCGACGAGAACTACTCGTGGGAATATGAAAATCAGGGCAGACTCGGAACGGGAACAAAGGCATTTCTTAAAAATGGTGAAGAAATCATCGGTGAGTACACTATTCTTCTCTACGGAGATGTCAACGGTGACGGTTGGTATGACGGTGAAGATGCTGTTCTTGTAAACTGTTTTGTTAACGGTATGCTCAGCAAAGAAAGCCTGGGAGAAGTCTGTTATCTGGCGGCAGACTGTAATCACGACGGAGTGACGGATATCAGCGATATAAAATTGCTCAGGGATGCGGGAACGCTGCTTGCATCAATTGATCAGACAAAAACGGCACAGGTGCTTTTTGAGTCATCATTCGCTTATGCTGAATATATTGATATCATAGAACAGTCACCTGAACAGGACACAGAAGAAGTTCAGAACGAGACGGAAAATAAAGAAAACTCAATAAGTATCTTTGATTTGATAATCAGTCTTATCAAAGAAATTCTGAGTATGATTATTAAAATTCTATAAATTAATGTGAAAAAGCTGCGGAGCATCAGTTCTGCGGCTTTTGCTGTCAAAAAAACAACAAATTATATTGACAATAATATAACAAAGGGAGTATAATGTTTTGCAATAAACGCAAACAGGCGTTATTTTGGAGGTAATATCATGGCAAGAGTTTATAATTTCTCAGCAGGTCCCTCAATGTTGCCTGAGGCTGTTCTCAAGAAGGCAGCAGAGGAAATGCTTGACTATCAGGGTTGCGGTCACTCTGTAATGGAAATGTCACACCGTTCAAAGGTTTTTCAGTCAATTATCGACGGTGCACATGATCTTGTTAAAGAGCTTTATAATGTTCCTGATAACTACAAAATCCTTTTTGTTCACGGTGGTGCATCAACTCAGTTTGCTGCAATCCCGCTCAATTTTATGAACAAGTCAGGAAAGGCTGATTATATCATCTCAGGCCGTTGGGCAAAGATGGCTTATAACGAAGCAAAAAAATACGGTGATGTCAGAGTTGCCGCTTCATCAGAAGATAAAATGTTCTCATACATTCCTAAGACTACACGTGAAAGCTTCCGCCCGGATGCTGATTACGTTTACTACTGCATGAACAACACAATCTATGGTACGAAGTACAACTACATCCCCGATACAGGCGATATTCCGCTTGTTTGTGACGTTTCATCATGCTTCTTCTCAGAGCCTCTTGATGTTTCAAAGTTCGGTGTTGTTTACGGTGGTGTACAGAAGAACGTTGCACCTGCAGGTCTTGCAATCGTAATCGTACGTGAAGACCTCCTTGGCAATGCACGTGACTACACACCGACGATGCTCAATTACCAGACTCATGCTGATGCTGAGTCACTCTACAACACACCTCCGTGTTACATCATTTATATTTGTAAGCTTGTTCTTGAATGGATCAAGGGCTTTGGCGGTCTTGAAGAGATGAAGGCTCATAACGAAAAGAAGGCAAAGATTCTTTACGATTACCTTGAAACAAGCAAGATGTTCAAGGGTACGGTTGTCAAGGAAGACCGTTCACTTATGAATATTCCGTTCGTAACAGGCGATGCAGACCTTGATGCAAAGTTTGTTAAAGAATCAACTGAAGCAGGCTTCATTAACCTCAAGGGTCACAAGACTGTAGGCGGTATGAGAGCTTCTGTTTACAATGCAATGCCTATCGAAGGCGTTGAAGCACTCGTAGAGTTTATGAAAAAATTCGAAGAGGCTAATTCATAATTAAATTATTTCTCAATGTCATTAACGTCGGGTTAATGACATTGATTTTAAGGAGAAATTATTATGTACAATATTCTTACTCTTAATAAAATCGCAGCTTGCGGTACAGATAAGTTTGACAAGAATCTCTATTCTTGCGGTGAGGATATCGCAAATCCGACAGCGATTATGGTTCGTTCAGCTTCAATGCACGAAATGGAGCTTGCTCCTGAAACAATCGCAATCGCACGTGCAGGTGCAGGTACAAACAATATTCCTGTCGATGCTTGTGCAGAAAAAGGTGTGGTTGTATTCAATACACCGGGCGCAAATGCAAATGCTGTTAAGGAGCTCGTAATCTGCGGTATGTTTATGGCTTCACGTCGCGTACCGGCTGCTCTTGACTGGTGCAAGACTCTCAAGGGTGAGGGCGACGCAGTAGGCAAGCTTGTCGAAAAAGGCAAGTCACAGTTTGCGGGTCCGGAAATTCTCGGTAAAACTCTCGGTGTTATCGGCATGGGTGCAATCGGCTTTAAGGTAGCACAGGCTGCAGAAGCACTCGGCATGAAGATTGTCGGCTATGATCCGTATATTTCAGAGGGTATCAAGACTGCTATGTCAGATGATATGGTGCTTGTTGACGATATCAACGAAATCTTCAAGCAGAGTGATTATATTACAATTCATGTTCCTCTCACAGATTCAACTAAGAATACAGTAAATAAAGATACACTTGCTCTTTGTAAGGACGGTGTAAGAATTCTTAACTTTGCCCGTGGCGGACTTGTTAACAATGATGACCTTAAAGCAGGTCTTGAAAGCGGCAAGGTTGCAGCTTACGTAACGGACTTCCCGTCAGACGATGTTATCGGTGTAGACGGAATCATCGCAATTCCTCATCTCGGTGCATCAACACCTGAAAGCGAAGATAACTGTGCTATGATGGCTGCAGATGAGCTTATCGCTTACATCGAAAAGGGTGAAATCGTAAATTCAGTCAATATGCCCGCTATGAAGCTTGAGGCTGTCAACGGTGCACGCACCTGCGTTATCCACAAGGCT
>JAGBFD010000015.1 GCA_017936645.1 Clostridia bacterium | reverse complement strand
TAGAAATCTTTTCAGGGTTTTTGTTTCATCGTTGTTTAATTTTCAAGGTGCTAACCTGCTTCCCAAGGGTTTTCCCTCAAGACAGCTCCGCTATTATATCAAACCCTTCCCCCTTTGTCAACACTTTTTTTGAACTTTTTTAAAAAATTTATTTCATCTTTCAACTTTTCCGGGTGTTTTGTCTTAAAGTGAAAAACATTGTCTTTTTTACGAGCATATTTAATGTATAACTCTACTGCCACACAAGAAAACTTTTCAAAAAACTTATTGACAAGTAAGGTGTGATATGCTATTATGCAAGTGTGATATCACAGGTAGCACACCTGACCAAAAGAAGAAGTGAAGGTGATAAGATGTTTGAAATCGACCAGAGAAGTCGTATTCCAATCTATGAACAAATCAAGAACCAACTGCTTTTGTACATACGCATGGGAGTATACAAAGCAAACGAGCAACTCCCCTCAATACGTGCTGTTTCTCAACAAACAGGAATTAACGTAAACACCGTTAAAAGAGCTTTTGCTGATCTCGAAGCAGAGGGAGTAATCTATTCGCTTGTCGGCAGAGGATGTTTTGTTTCACAGGACGCTGTCGAAAACACATCAATTGCTGACAAAGCACTAAAAGAAATCGAACCAGAGATACGTTCCATGAAATCCAAGGGTGTCGACAAAAAATCTTTGATTTCGATGATCGAACGCATTTATTCGGAGGATGATTGATATGATTAAAATTTCCAATCTTACAAAAACATTTGAAGACTTTACTGCAGTCGACAATGTTTCGATTGAAGTCGACAACGCCTCAATATACGGACTTGTCGGATATAACGGTGCAGGTAAAACCACTATGCTGAAAATGATTGCGGGAGTTTATACACCTGACAGCGGTACAGTTGAAATCGACGGAACCAACCTTTTTATTCATCCTGAAAAGAAGCAGGAGCTTTTCTATGTGCCTGATGATCTTTATTTCGGGCTTTCGGCATCAATGAAAAGCATGGCAAAATTTTACAGTTCCTACTACCCCGCATTCTGCATGGATACCTTTTACAAGCTTTCTGACCTTTTCGGACTTAATGTAAACAAAAAAATTGCAGGTTTTTCTAAAGGTATGCAACGTCAGGCTGAAATAATCCTCGGCCTTTCCACTATGCCGAAGGTGCTTCTGCTTGATGAATCCTTTGACGGACTTGATCCTGCAAAAAGAAATCTCACCAAAAAGCTCTTACTTGATTATATGGCTGAAAAAGAATGTTCGATTATTATTTCATCACACAACCTGCATGAACTTGCCGATATGTGTGACCATATCGCACTGATGAACGGGCAGAAAATCGCCATAAACTGTGCCGTAGACGATATGAACGGAAGCAGATGCAAGTTCAGGCTTGTTTACACCGAAAACGTTGATCGCAACATATTTAAAGGTATCGACTACAAGAACTACAAGTCTGACGGAAAAATCGTTTCTTTTACCGTTTCAAAAAACATTGAAGAAGCTGAAAAGATCATAGGTTTTACCGGTCCTGTGCTTGTAGAAAAATTTCCGCTTTCTCTTGAAGAAATATTCTTAGAAGAAATGGAGGATACAGATTATGACTTTGAAAAGCTCTTCTCGTAAACAATTTCTTTCCATGTTCAGGCAGAGTATGAAGCATACTCTCGTTTTACCGATACTCGCATTTATCTGCCTTGTTTTTTTCAGTATAACGGAATCCACTCTTTTCGTTGACTATAATTATGATTATGAAAGATACCACTTTTTCTGGGACGATCTCAGGATTGCCGGTGGTATACAGGAGATTGCAAATGCCTGTTTCGTTCTGGCAGGTGTGATCAATGCAATGTTGGTTTTCAACTTTGTGTGGAGTAAGAAGCAGACCAATGTAATTTTCTCACTCGGAATGAGTCGACGTGATATATACTTTGCGAAGCTTCTCGGTGGTCTCACTCCAATGGTATGTACCATTCTTATCGCAGGTTTTCTTGAAATCTTTAACTGCTTTGTATGCGGTTTAGGACTCAATGCCCGATTCTATGCGATGGCAGCACTCGTCGTACTGCAATACATCGCTGTATATGTATTTGCCTTTGTTCTCAGCAGTGCAGTAATGTCAAACACAGGAAATGTCGTAGAGGCACTTATCTTCACGGTCGTTCTCGCTGTTTTCGGCACATTATTTGAAAGCTTCCTCGGTTTTTCCTTCTGGGAATTGACTCACGGTGCATCCATCACCCAGGTCTCTGAAACAGGTGTTGCCGCAGAATTTAATTGGTCACAGCCTTTTGATGTATTCAGCGGTTACTTTGATGAAAGCTTTATGGAAGTGTATTTCAAAGGCGGAAACGCATTGACTTTTAACCATTGGTCAGGAACTATCTGTACATTCGCATACTCAGCAATAATCATCTTGCTCGGTTACCTCGGATTCAGAAAACGCAGAAACGAAATCAGCGGTACATGGGGACGTGCAAAAGGTCTGAATGAAATTGTCTGCGCTGTGGCAGGTTTTTATGCCGCAACCATGTGTGCTTTTGTACTCTTTAAATCTACTCACGGAAACGGTGGTTTTCATACATATTTAATATTCATCATCGCCTTCCTGATAGTCAACATTATATTCAGACTTATATTCGGCTACAAACGCAAGAAAGAGCTTAAGCTTGCTCTGAAGCATTTACCTGCGTATGCTGTAGGCTTCGCCGCATTGTTCATCGTATTTTCTGCAGGACTTTTCGGATATTCATCTTACATACCCGAAAAAAGCGAAGTTACATCCATAAAAGTAAGCTCACCTCACCTGATTTTTATGGAAGATAATCTTTCTAATTCTTCTGAATTCGGTTTAAGTCTGCAAAATGTCAGAGAGAAGTATACGATTGATCCCGCTTACAACAACCCCGTAAACTACAGCTATTATGTCACGGAAAATTTCCCCGGAATCATATACTCGGATATCGATGAAATAGAAAAAGTGCTGAAATTACATGAAAAACTGATTGATGACGGAAAAATAAAAAACAATGCTCCTGATGCAACCGGCACATACATTCTGATAACTTACACACTCAAGGACGGAAGCACTCATAAGCGTTACTATTCTGAAAGTACTGAAAACGCAATTCTTCAGCTTCTGTCTCTCAATGACACTCAACCTGTCAAAGATACACTTCACGACTATGCCAATATCGATCTTAATCTTGACAGATTCAGAAAATACAATGCCGATATCACCTCTGAGAAAACTTATGATGGCGAATCAGAGTTTTATTCTGAACCTGACGATTACGTGACTTGTGAGGATTACGTTGACATCAGTCATGATTACGCACTTTACTACTTCAACAACTCACGCTATCTCGCACTCAACGACTGTTACCTCTTCCCTAAAGATATGTCGGGAGCTCACAACATAGGTCTCATTGATGAAGAGCTTTACCGTGCTATTCTCACGGATATGAGAAATATGACATCGACACAGTACTATCATCATTCGGCTGAAGATGAATTAGGTATACTTTCGTTCGGTCTGAGCGACTCAGTATACATGAATCTCGGTCTCAACACCGATGCTTTCGCCGCAAGCGGTGAAAATGATATATGTACAACATCATGGAATCTCAACTCACATGACATAAAAACAGTCATAGTGACCAAAGATATGGTAAACACAGTAAAATATCTCGAGGATAACGACCTGATGAAGTACTTCGAGCCTCTCAGAGACGTCGAGGACATCAAGCACGTAAAGCTTGCCACACCGGGTGAGCTCTACGGAAAGAATAAATTGTCATCCAATCTACCGGTATTTTATTCAGCTTACTGGACAGGTGAACAAGTAAAGCTATGGCTGAAAGAATTTGGTGACAGCTCAGACCGTTACTTCGGAGAAATCCAATATGAAATAACCGATAAAAAGAAGATACAGTCGCTCTTAGATGATTCTGTAGTATACGGTTTCTGCTCAAATGAGAGTAAAATAATGGAAATCACTTATAACGACGGCTCAATTTCTACAGTAATGATACCTGCAGGTTCAGAGTCGATCAGATAACAAAAAAAACAGCTGCTTCACTACAAAGTGAGGCAGCTGTTATACTATATAATGTATTACTTTTTATTATAATTTCTCTTGATCTTAAGAGTTGTCGTCTTCGGGAATTCAGTATCACGGGTCTTGACCCTAGAAATCTGCTTGAATGCAGGCATCTTCTTGTTAAACTCACGTACATCCTGTTTAATTTTATTTTTTGCATCAGGTTCAGTCTGTGTATTAAGGAAGAATTCTGCTGCGATAGCACCGTCTTCTTCATAAACAACAACTTCGTTGATATACTCAATACTAAGAAGCTTTTCCTCAAGCTCTTCAGGAGAAACGTTTTTACCGTTACTGAGAACGATGAGGTTCTTCTTTCTTCCGCGAAGGAAAAGGAATCCGTCATTATCAATGTAACCGTAGTCACCTGACTTGAACCAATCACCGTCGAATGCTTCAGCTGTTGCTTCAGGCTCATCGTAATAACCCAACATAACATTGGTTCCGCGGATGTAAACTTCACCTATACCCTCTTCATCGGGATCGTTGATTTTGATTTCGTTACAGTCAAGCGCCTTACCTGCACTGCCGAAACGGAAGTCATCGAGTCTGTTGACGGTAACAACAGGTGAACACTCTGTAATTCCGTAGCCGTTAACAACCTGTATACCAAGGTCATAGAGACCTTTTTCGTACTTTGTATCAAGGTAAGCACCGCCGCAGATAATCATCTCAAGTTCACCACCAAGATTCTCGTGAACTTCATTGAAAAGCTTTCTTCTGACATCGATACCAAGCTTCATAAGGAAATTGCTGATTTTAAGACCCTTCTTAAGGATTTCCTCCTTACCCTGCTTCTTAGCTGTAAACCAGATTCTCTTGTAAATTGTTTCAACAGCAAGAGGAACTGCCGAGAAATGCTGAGGATGATGAGTAGCGATATCCTTCTGAATATCCTTAAGACCCTTACAAAGGTAACCCCACTCTGCAAGAAGAGGACTTGCGATAAGAGCACTCGCCCAGGAGAATGTGTGGTTGAACGGAAGAAACGCAATAGTATGACTTGCAGTCATAGCACGGCAGGTCGCAATTGCATTTGAACAAACATTCCTGTGAGAAAGCATAACGCCCTTACTCTTACCCGTTGTACCTGAAGTGAAAACTATGAAAGCAAGATCATCCGGCTTGACCTCCTCGTCAAGAAAGCTCTTGTTACCTGCATCGAGGCTTTCGTGACCCTTCTTCACGATTTCGTCAAAATCTTCCATCTTTATGTATTCGGTAATAACAACCTTATCTGATGCCTGCATCATCTTGATAGCTCCGGCATAATCTTCCGTATAGATTATAGCACTACAGCCGCTTCTTTCCATAAGCTCTGTGAGGTCTGCATCAGGAAGCTTTGCATCGAGAGGTACGCAAGTAAGTCTTGACATACCGCAAGCGTAGTAACAGATTGCCCAGTAGTAGCTATTTTCGCTGAGGATCGCAACCTTCTTACCTGCCATACCGCAGTCGTAGAGATATTGACCGATACCTGTCGCATCATGGAAAGTCTCATTGAAATTCTTTTCCCTGAGTTTACCTGCAAAATCATTGAAAACAAGATGTCTTTTGTTTCCGCCCTTTTCCGCACCGTACAAAACGATCTCTTTAAGAGTTTCCATATCAGGGAAATCGCCATAGTTTTTGTAGTTAACTTTTGTTTTTGTTTTAGCCATTCTATTTTCTCCGTTCCAAAAAAGCATATTTTCCTTTATATAACATACATCGTAGATTTTATATTTTGTTTTTTGAGAAAATATCTAATAATTATGAACAAAATGTTAACAAAAATTATTCTTGACAATTACGTTTAACCGTAATACAATTATACTAATATCAAAATCGTTGATGCAGAAGGCTGTTTCAGGCGGATTTTTCAGAGAGTTGTGCAAACGGTGAAAGCACAGTATTATCTGCGATTCAGTTACCACTGCGGAGAGCGTTCCGAAATAAGGAGCGACGTCCTGCCACGTTACGGCAGTCAGAGTGGCGGCGATTTGCCGCAATACGGGTGGAACCGTGGAGTTTATGCTTCATCCCTTTTATATGAGGGATGGGGCTTTTTTATTTAAGGAGGAATATTTATGGTAAAAGTAACACTTAAAGGCGATGTCGTTAAAGAATTCGACAACGGCATTTCAGCTGCAGAAGTTGCAAAAAGTCTCGGCATGGGTCTTTACAAGGCCGCTTGTCTTTGTAAGATAAACGGTGAATACGCTGACCTTCGCACAGCTATCAACGAGGACTGTTCTCTTGAAATTCTTACTTTTGACGATGACGAAGAAGCCAAGAAGGCATTCAGACATACTGCTTCTCATATAATGGCTCAGGCCGTTAAAAGACTCTTCCCCGAAGCTAAGCTTGCAATCGGTCCTGCTATCGCAAACGGCTTTTATTATGACTTTGATGTAGAAAAAGCATTCACAGCTGAAGACCTTGAAAAAATCGAAGCTGAGATGAAGAAAATCGTTAAAGAGGCTCTTCCTCTTGAGCGTTTCGAGCTCGACCCTGACGAAGCTATCGCAATGATGGAAGAAAAGGGCGAAATCTACAAAGTAGAGCTTATCAAAGAACACGCAGACAAGGGCGAAAAAATCTCTTTCTTCAAGCAGGGCGAATTTGTCGAGCTTTGCGCAGGTCCGCACATCCCTGACACAAGCAGAGTAAAAGCTTACAAGCTCACCTCCTGCACAGGTGCATACTGGAGAGGCGACTCTACAAAGAAGATGCTTCAGAGAATTTACGCTACTGCTTTCACCAAGAAAGACGAAATGGAAGAGTACCTTGCATCAGTTGAGGAAGCAAAGAAGCGTGACCACAACAAGCTCGGTCGTGAACTTGAAATCTTTACAACAAATGAACTCATCGGTCAGGGTCTCCCCATCCTTCTTCCAAAGGGTGCAAGAATCATTCAGCTCATGCAGCGTTTCATTGAGGATGAGGAACAAAGAAGAGGATGGTTGCTCACAAAGACTCCCTATATGGCAAAGAGTGACCTTTATAAAGTATCAGGACATTGGGATCACTATCAGGACGGTATGTTCGTTCTCGGTGACGAAGAAAAGGATGACGAGGTTTTCGCACTTCGTCCTATGACCTGTCCGTTCCAGTATCAGGCTTATCTTAACCGTCCGCGTTCATACCGTGACCTTCCGCTCCGTTATAACGAAACATCGACTCTTTTCCGTAACGAAGCATCAGGCGAAATGCACGGTCTTATCCGTGTACGTCAGTTCACAATTTCAGAAGGACATCTTATGTGCCGTCCCGACCAGCTCGAAGAAGAATTCAAGGGTTGTCTTGAGCTTGCAGTTTACTGTCTTAAAACTCTCGGTCTTTACGAAGATGTTTCTTACAGATTCTCACAGTGGGATCCCGCTGATACAGAGAAATATATCGGTACTGCAGAGCAATGGGATGAGGCTCAGGGCGTTATGAAGAAGATCCTTGATAATCTTGAAATTCCATACAAAATCGGTGTCGGTGAAGCTGCTTTCTACGGACCGAAGCTTGATATCCAGATCAAGAATGTATTCGGCAAGGAAGATACACTTATTACAATTCAGATCGACCAGATGCTCGC